>JAPUIN010000381.1 GCA_027297005.1 Acidobacteriota bacterium | reverse complement strand
CGGTGAGACGCAACGCACGGGGATCGTTACGTCGATCGAGCCGTTCGAGATCTGGAAGGCGCCCGCGATGCTGACTGAGCGGCTCACAACGATGCTCGCCCGGGCGGCCGCCGCGGCGGCAGGGAACCGGCGTGGCGACGGCGTCCGCCATGCTGTGACGATGACGGCGGAGCTGTCGGACCTCTTCGCCAGTCGTTCAGACGGGGTCAGGTACATCCTTCAGGCCTGCCTGGTTGCATTCGGCGGGGATGCGTTCCGGGTCTTCACGCTTGACGGGGAGCTGGTCCGTCCCGCGGATGCGATGGAACGCCCGCTTCAGGTGGCGGCGGCGAACTGGGCCGCGACGGCCCACCTGATCGCCCGGCACGCCGGGCCTTCGATCCTGATCGATATGGGAAGCACGACCACAGACATCATCCCGATCGATGCCCGCGGACCGATCACGATCTCCCGGAGTGACACGGAGCGGCTCCTTGTTGGAGAACTCGTCTACTCCGGTGTGCTGCGCACACCCCCCGCGAGCCTGGCGGAATCGGTCCCTCTGCGCGGCGGGACGTGTCGTATCGCCAGCGAGCATTTCTGCCTGATGGCCGATGCTTACCGATTGCTCGGACGGATCGTCGAAGGGGACTACACGGTCGTGACCACGGACGGCCGCGGGAAGAGCCGGGAGGATGCGGCGGCGCGGCTCGCGCGCCTCGTCTGCGCCGATCGTCGCGATCTCGCGGATGCCGAGATCACGGCTATCGCGGAGTTTCTGGAGGAACGCCAGATCGATCTGATCGCACGTGCCTTGCGGCAGGTCCGCCAGCGTTTTCCCGGTGTGCGCGCGCGTCCGATCTGGACCGCGGGGATCGGATCGTTCATCGCCCGGGAGGCCGCCGCCCGGGTTGGCGAAGATGCCAGACCCCTCGGGCAGATGATCCCGAATCTGGTGGAAGACGGCTGGGAGCGGGCGGCGCCGAGCGCGGCGCTGGCTCTCCTGCTGGCTGCCGAACACGGTGACGCGGACGGGATCAAGGGATGATCAGTCGGCTCGCGCGAAGCGGTTGTGCCTGGGACGCCGTGATTAAGATCGGAGGGAGCCTGTCGCGCACCGGGCGGCTTCGTCCACTGATCGCCGCGCTCGAGCGTTTGGCCCTTCGGCGGCGTCTGCTGGTCATTCCCGGCGGTGGAGCGTTCGCCGATCTGGTCCGGCGGGAGCGCCGGCGTCTGCGCCTGCCTGAGGTCGCCGCGCACCGGATGGCGCTGCGCGGGATGGATCAGTACGGTCTGATGCTCGCCGCTCTGGGGCGCGCCACCGGGGCGATTGAGGACGACAAAGCGGCGTGGAGACTGGCGGCGCGAGGTCGACTCCCGGTGCTCCTCGCCTCGTCCCTGATCGAGTGTGAGCCTCGCCTCGAGAGAAGTTTCCGGCTCACCTCCGATTCGATCGCCGCATACATCGCCGGCCGGATCGGGGCCACCCGCCTCGTCCTGCTCAAGAGTACGGACCGGTGGAGCGGCCACATCCGCGACCGAAAGGATGCGGCCCGCATCGCACGACTCGGCGGCGTTGATCCCCTCTTTCCGGAAATGATGCCGGCCGGTGTGGAGGCCTGGATCGCGGACGGACGACGGACCGGGGCGATTGAGCGATTGCTGTGCGATCAGCCTGTTGTGGCCGGTCGCTCCGCGCCGGCGGCGCGGGCCGGGAGGTCGCGAAGGGCGCGACGGAAGGCGGCCACCCGATCGGAGCGCAGGACACCCTGACGACCACCGTCGCATAAGGATGTGCGGGCACCGATCAGGTCGGGATCGGCATACAGGATCGCGGGCAGTTCATGATGACCGATCGAGCCGGCCAGGGCGCAGAAGAGGCCGCGCCCCCTTGCCTCGTGCACGATGAGGCGCAATGCGCCTGCGTCGAGATGGTCCAGGAGCGTCGACCCGTCTTTGATCGCCGTGTCAATCAGGCACCCGTCCGCGCCTCCGGCCTCGCAGACGCGCACCAGCAATGCGGGGGGCAGTGCGCCGATTCTCTCTGCATCGGCGTACGCCGCGGCGACCACGCGAACGCGGGGCGACACCGAGCGAACGCCTCCGATGACGGCGCGGATCAGAGCGATCGCCTCTCCCGGCTCACGGACGCCATGAAGGCCGAATTTGACGACGTCGACTCCGCAGCCGGCGGCGCCAGCAGCGGCGAGTGCCAGCATGCCGGGCAGGTTCGGCGCATCCCCCAGGGCGGCGCTGATGGCGACCGGATGGGGTCGCGGGCCCGCCTCATCCCCCGGCTGCCATCCGGAGCCATCGCCGGTCCGGGGACCGGCGCCGGCGTTAATGACCGAGACGATGGCACGGAGCACGGCGGGCGGGGAGGCACCGAGCGAACCCTCGCGCGGTTCCTTCACGTCGATCACGTCCGCCCCGCCCGCCAGGGCCGAAACGGCTTCCTCGACGTCCCGCACACTGGCGAGGAGCAGGGGGGGTGCGCCGGGCGGCCGAACCAGGGAATCGACCCCGCGCATTGACCTTCCTTCATGCGCTGTGCTAATAATTCGACTGTCCATAAGCTTCACAGAACCGGTGGCATGTAAAGATCGATGGGCCGGACCGGGTTTCTCCCGGCCCCCCCGGATCGCCATCCGCAAACGACCCTTTTAGGAGGCAGCCGCATGAAAGACATCCTCGTCGGTGAATCGCTCGTCGGAGAAGGGAACGAGGTCGCTCACATCGATCTGCTGATCGGCCCGAAGAACGGTCCTATCGGAGCGGCGTTCGCGCAGGCCCTCGTCAACCAGAGTGCCGGTCACAACGCCTTGCTGGCGGTGCTCGAGCCGAACCTGCTGGCGAAGCCGGCGACCATAATGATTAACAAGGTCACGATCAAGGGCGCCACCCAGGCGCTGCAGATGTTCGGTCCGGCGCAGGCCGCCGTTGCCAAGGCCGTCGCCGACTCCGTCGCGGACGGGATCATACCAGAGCCCGAAGCGGAGAATCTCGTCTGCATCGTCGGCGTGTTTATCCACTGGGAAGCGAAGGACAACAAGAAGATCTACGACTACAACTACAAGGCGACGAAGGAATCGATCGCGCGCGCGATGCGGGGCGAGCCGTCCGCGAAACACGTGATCGAGCGCAAGGACAAGGCCAAGCATCCGTTCGCCTGAGGCGGTCCCCTCCGTGGAGAGAAAGAACCTTCTCTATCTGGTCTCCTCGGATCCGCACGTCAGCCCGTTCGACATCAACATGGCGTATGACGCCGGTTTCGATGCGGTCATCCCGTACGCCGGGATGGCCGTGTCGGCCGTCACCGGCTTCGTGCAGGACATCATGTTCTCGCGCGGTCCGAAGGGAGCGCGCTACTCGGCGATCTTCTTCATCGGGTCCGATCTCACGACCTCGGAGGAGATGCTCGCCACGGCCCGTGCGGCGCTGTTCGACCCGTTCCGCGTTGGGCTGATGATCGATCCCCGGGGCGGTTACACGACTGCGGCGGCCCTTCTCGCCAGGGTTCGCGCGCTCGCCGTGTCGATCGGTCTCGGCGAGCTGCGCGACCGGACCGTTCTCGTGATGGCCGGCACGGGAGGGGTCGGGAAGGCGGCGGCGGCGATGGCGGCGCGCGACGGCGCGCGGGTGCTTCTTACCTCCCGCAGGGACGATTCGGCCGCAGCGGCGGCGCGGGAGAGCGCCGCCCTCTTCCAGGCCGAGGTCGAGCCGAAGACGGTTGCTGGCGAGAAGGGGTTCGCCGCTCTCGCCGCGGAGGCGGACGTCATCCTGGCGACCGGCGCTGCCGGGGTGCAGTTGCTGACGCGCCCAACGGTGCAGTCGCTCGTCGGTCCGAAAATCATCGCCGACGTGAACGCCGTGCCCCCGGGCGGCGTCGAAGGGTTGAAGCCGCAGGACGAGGGAACGGAGCTCGCCCCCGGTATCTTCGGCCTGGGCGCCCTCGCCGTCGGCGGCCTGAAGTTCAAGATCGAATCGTCCCTCCTGAAGGATCTCATCCTTTCGGAGCGGCCGCCGGTGATCGACAGCCGGGCCGCCCGCGAGCGCGCGGGGCAGATCCTGACCTCGGATTGATCGTGCGTCACGCGCCGGGCGGCGGGAGGCTGCTCCTCCTCGGGGTCAGCGCCCGTGCTCTAGCCCGCTCAGCCGCGTCGAGCCGTCTCGCAACGGCCGCCTGGCCGGACGGCCTCATCGTCCTGGACTACTTCGCCGATGATGATCTCGATCGCCTCCCCGGACGCCGGGTCATGCGTGCCCTGGCGCTCGGTCGTGACATGGGGCATCCCCACAATCTCCTCGCACTCGGTCGTGCCGCGCTCGACCTGTCCTGGGGTGCGGCAGCGTACGCGGGTGGACTCGAGAACCGACCCGTCATCCTGGAACGCCTGGCGGCGAGAGGGCGTCTGATCGGCAACGATGCGACGACAGTGCGGCGCGTACGCGATCCCCGGGTTCTCTATCCGTTCCTGCGGCGCCTCGGCATCCCACATGCTTCGACCCCGCGGACGGCCCGCCGCGCTCCGAGCATGCAGGGGAGACGGTTCCTCTGGAAGGCGGTGCGTTCCGGTGCGGGGGGCCGCCTGCGCAATGCGCGTGCCGGTGAGAGGCGCCCGCGCGGACACTTCCTGCAGGAGTTTGTCCGCGGCCCCGTTCTGTCGGCGGCCTTCGTCGCCGCGCGGGGGCGGGCGGTCGTTCTCGGCGTCACCGAACAGATCGTCGGGTTCGGGCCGCTCGGAGGGTCCGGTTTCCGCTACGGCGGCAACATCACCGGCTCACCGGAAGCGATGCTGTCCGGGGCGGCCCTGGATCGGATCGGCGTGATGGTCGATGCTCTCGCATCGCGCTTCGGCCTGACGGGGCTCAACGGGGTTGATTTCATTCTCGCCGGCGAGACGCCCCGCCTCATCGAGGTGAATCCCCGCTACACGGCGTCGATGGAGATCATCGAGGATCTCACCGGCCGCAATTTGTTCGATATCCACCTCGAGGCGATCCTCAACGGACGGTATCCGGCCGGACCGCTGGCGCCTGCCCGTGGTGCGCCTGCCTACCTCGCGAAGGGGATCCTGTATGCGCGAAGCGACGTGCGGGCTGGTGATCCCCGCGAACTGGAGCGGCTCGGCTGCCGCGATCGGCCGGTCCATGGCGAGTCGATCAGGTCCGGTCAGCCGGTCTGCACGATCCTCGTCGAGGGATCGTCGCCGGCGGCGTGCCGCCGGTCGCTCGCCGCCCTCGCGACGCGCGTCCGACGCGCACTGCGGCCTCCTGCGGCGGTCCGCCGGCTGCTTTCGGCCCGTGCAGGAACATGTTAGGCTGCAGACGAACCGAACATCACACGTTGAACGTGGCAATCCGATGACAAGCCTCACGGCACTGGTCACAGGGGGCACCCGCGGCATCGGCAGGGCGATCGCCCTGCGACTGGCGCGCGACGGCTACACCGTCGGCGTCAATCACCTCGCCGACACCAAAGGGGCCCAACGCACGCTCGAGGAGCTCGAGGCGATCCGCCCCGGCTGTTTCACCCTGAGGGCCGACCTGAGTGATGCGGGCGAGTGCGCCCGGCTGGTCGAGGCGGCGCTCGAGCGCCTTGATCATCTCGATGCACTGGTGAACAACGTCGGGCCGTGGTTAAAGCGTTCCCTCGTCGAGACGACCGACGACGACTGGCATCGCACGCTGGACGGCAATCTCGGCAGCGCCTTCTGGTGCTGCCGCGCCGCGCTCCCATCGATGCGATCGCGGAAGAAGGGCGCGATCGTCAATATCGGCGCACTCAACGCCGAGGTCTCGCCCGGAATGCCGTACGAGGCGCCGGTCTATTTCGCCGCTAAGAGCGCACTGATGATGCTCACCCGCTCGATGGCACGCACGGAGGGTCCGCACGGCCTGAGGGTCAACGGCGTCAGTCCAGGGTTCGTGGAGACCGACAGCTACGCCGACTGGGATCCGGGGGAGCGCGAGCGGTTTCTCGACACGATCCCGCTGAAGCGATTGGGACGTCCTGAGGAGGTGGCCGAGGCGGTCGCGTTCCTTCTCTCCGATCGCGCGTCCTACATCTCCGGCACGGTGTTACATGTGCATGGTGGTCTATGGGTGTAGAGGACGGCGCGGTCGCCGGCACACCCCGGGTCTTCGTCACGGGGACGTTGGCGAAGGAGTCGCTCGGGCGTATTCTCTCCGACCTGAACCCCGGTTTCCCCTGGCGCATCGAGACGCTGCGCATCAAAGTCGCCTCCCTGATGACGACCGACTATCTCAGGGCAACGCTGCCGAAGCCGGAAAAGGGGGTCATGGTTTGCCTTCCCGGGCTGTGTCAGGCGAACATCGGGGCGCTGCAGGAGACGTTCGGCGTCCCGTTCGAGAAGGGGCCGAAGGATCTGCGGGATCTTCCGGAGTTTTTCGGTAAGGCGTCGATCCCTTATGACCTCCAAGGAGACCACGCGCTCACCATTCTCGCGGAGATCAACGACGTTCACGCGCTCGATGATGAAGCGATCCTCGCCACGGCGGAACGGTATCGCCGCGACGGAGCCGACGTCATTGACCTGGGATGTTCACCGGAGCACCCAATTCGCGATCTCGGGCGCATCGTGAGGCTCCTGAGGAAACGGGGGTTTCGAGTTAGCATCGACACGTTCAACGAGCGTGAGATCCTCTCCGGGGACGCGGAGGGGGCCGAGTACCTCCTCAGCCTGAACGCGCGAACGATGCCCCTGGCTGGCCGCCTCCGGGCGGTGCCGGTCGTCATCCCCGAGCACGGCGAGGGGGTCGCATCGTTAATCCGGAACGTGAAGGAAGCGAGGGAACGCGGTGTGGAGACTTTGATTGCCGACGCCGTCATCGATCCGATCCACTTCGGGTTCACCGCTTCGATTCAGCGCTTCGCCGAGGCGCGCGAGGCGCTCCCCGATTGCGACTTTCTGATGGGAGTGGGGAACCTGACCGAACTGACGAGTGCCGACGCCGCCGGGGTGAATGCATTGCTGCTCGGCATCATGAGCGAGCTCGACGTCCGGTACGCCCTGACCACTGAGGTGGCACCGTGGGCGCTGGGGAGCGTCAGGGAGCTCGACTGCGGGCGCAGAATGATGCATCACGCGCGGGAGCGCGGCCTGCTGCCGAAGGGGTTCGACGGCCGCCTGGTCACGACGCGCGACGTGCGCCTCACGCGACCGACCGAAGAGGAGTTGCGTGTGATGCAAGAGCAGGTGACCGATCGGAATTACCGGATTGAGACCGACGGCGAGTCGATCTACGTCTTCAACAAGGATCGCTTCGAGAAGGACGACAATATCCGCGATCTCTTCCCGCGCCTCGAGGTCGACGACCCGGGGCACGCCTTCTACCTTGGGCGCGAGCTGATGAAGGTCGACATCGCGATGCGCCTCGGGAAGAAGTACATCCAGGGAGAGCCGCTGCACTGGGGTTACCTGACTTACACGGAGCCCGAGGCGACTGTCCGGGAATTGGAGTGCCGCCCGGCACCGAGGAAACGGCGATGAGCGATCGTCTGGATCGTTTGTCCCTGCACGACATTCGGTGTCTCTGCCACATCGGCGTGACCGAGGGGGAGCGACGCAACCGGCAGACACTGGCCGTCGACCTCGACCTGTACGCCGATCTCGCGGTCGCCGCGCGCACGAGTGTCCTGAGTGAGACGATCGACTACCAGGAGGTCTGCGATGCCGTCCGGGAACGTCTCGGCAGTGAATCGTTTCATCTGATCGAGGTGGCTGCCTCGAGTCTGCTCGACCTGGTCATGGAGCGCTTCCCGGTGCGCCGCGCCGTCGTGCGCATCCGGAAGTTCGTGCTGCCGGGGGTGGCCGACGTGGAGGTCGAGATGGAGCGTCGCGGCGATGGTTGAAACGCCCCGGATCCCAGGACCCTGTCCGGGTCTTGCGCAGCGTCCCGAACGCGACTCCGCGCAAGACCCGGACAGGGTCCTGGAGACGATCGTCTCGACGGTCGACGCGAGAGGTGCTCCCAACTTCGCCCCGATGGGGATCACGATCGATGAGGACCGTGTGCTGCTGCGCCCGTTTCGGGACGCGCGCACCTGGAACAATCTCCGTGAGGTCGGGGAGGGGGTCGTGAATATCACCGACGATGCGCTCCTCTTCGCGCTGTGCGCACTCGGTGACGAGACTCCTCCGTACGGACCCGCGCGCAAGGTGCGAGGCGTCGTTCTCGACGACGTCTGCGCCTGGAAGGAGTTCGTCATCCAGTCGAGCGATCTCAGCGGGGAGAGAGGACGTTTCGAGGGGCGAGTCGTTTTAGCGGGCCGCGGACGGGAGTTTCTCGGCCTCAACCGGGCTCGACACGCCGTCCTCGAGGCGACAATTCTGGCAACGCGGGTCTTCCTGCTCGGTCGGGAGCATGTTCTCGCAGAGATCGAGCGACTGCGTCCCCTCGTCGACAAGACCGGCGGTCAAAATGAGCGGGTGGCGTTCGAGTTCGTCGCGCGGCGGATACGCGAACGGAAGAATGCGGATTGAAGTGCGGGCATACGCCCGCCTGCATTTCGGGTTCCTGGACGTCATGGGGGAGAGTGGTCGCCGGTTCGGCGGTCTCGGTCTGTCCCTGACCGCCCCGCGCTTCAATCTCGAGATCACCCCGTCGGATCGACTCGCCGTCGAGGGGGAGCAGGCCGATCGCTTCGCCCGCCTGGCCGAACGCCACCACGAGGAGACCGGCCGCGAACCGAGGGTCCGCATCCGCATTTTGGAAACGATCCCGGCACACGTGGGCTTCGGATCGGGCACACAGGCCGCGCTGGCGCTCGGCGCTGGTCTCGATCGGCTTTACCGGATCGAGCGCTCCCCCGAAGATCTCTGCGCCATGATGGGCCGGAGCCGGCGGTCTGGCGTCGGTTTCCACGCGTTCCGCCAGGGAGGACTGGTGCTCGAGGCCGGTCACGCGTGCTCGGACGTCGACCCCCGTCCCGCACCGCTCATCCTGCGCTACCCGTTCCCCGATACGTGGGGGATCGTGCTTGCGGTTCCGCCCGCCGATCGAATCGTGAGCGGTGAGCGCGAGGAATTGGCCTTCGCGAAGCTGCGGACCGGTGCTCAGGGGGAGGTCGATGCGATCGCCGGACTGGTCCTGATGCGGCTCCTGCCCGCGGTCGTCGAGCGCGATCGGATCGCCTTCGGCACAGCCCTTGCGGAGCTTCAAGAAAGGGTCGGCACCTGGTTCGCCCCAGCTCAGGGCGGTCCCTACCACCCGGCCAGCGCACCGATCGTGAAGGCCCTGCGCGACGACGGCGCTGCCGGGGTCGGGCAGAGTTCGTGGGGGCCGGTGGTCTATGCCTTCGCCGGTGACGATCAGGAAGCGAGGAGGCTCTGCATGGTGATCGGACGAACCTCTCCGGATGCGGCGGTCAGCGTCGCGCGCGCACGCAACTGCGGCGCGGAGATTGAGGTCGCCTGACCGGATCGTCCGGGGGCATGCCGCTTTCGAGGATCCAGACGAACAACGCGACGGCGACGATGTCGGCGGTGGCGCCGGGGTTGAGCGGCGGCCGCGCGGTCCTCAATCTGCGATCGAATCGGGCGAGACGGCGCCTCCCCGCGGCTGTTGCCTGTCCACCGGCGGCGAGAACCGAGGCGGCGCCGCGCGAGACGCGCCGGGCGGCCGCGCCTCCATGCTTGCGGGCGATCAGCGTGTCGGGGATGCGCGCCAGCAGTTGCAGTGATGTTTCGGCGACGGCGATTGGCAGCGGGAGGTGGGCCTCGCGGGCTCTGAGCAGTAACGGCAGTGCAGTCTCGAACGTAACCCGGTAGTCATCGACGTATTCGCGGGCGACCGCGTCGCGCGCCGATGCGAGGCGCATGCACTCGAGCAGTGTGGCCGTCGGCGGCTGGCGCACGTCCTGCTGATCGACGCGACCGAGCCCGCCGGCCTCGGCGATCCGGATCGCCTCGTAGGTGTCGCGCGCGTCGCGCAGGTCGAGCTCCTGCAGGACACGGCGCAATCGCGCGCGCAGCGGGGTATGTCCCGGCATGGCGGCGGCACGCGCGAGCGGCGCCATCAGAATGACCATGCCGAGGTTGGTGTTGGTTCGGACCAGGCGCCGTGTCTCGCGCACGGCGTCCAGGATCAGCCGCCCGACGCGCCGCCGGCGCGCGAAGCGGAACGTTCGACCCAGGGCCATCGCGCTCAGTATGAAATCGCGGTAGGTGAGCCCCGGAAGGTCGCGACCGCGGCTGACGTTCCCGGGCTTCTGTGCCATCACCTCGAGGAGGCAGGCGCACTGGGCCGCCGCGGCGATCAGCTCCGGTGAGCGGCCGGCGACGCGACGGAGGCGGGCCGGCTCAGTCCGGCGCCGAGCCCGCATTTCTCATCGGGGTTCGTCGCGATACCGCGCCACTGGCTGTCACGGTGGGGACCCGCAGCTGCGGGGACGCCCGTCAGCGCGACCAGAAACGCGATCGCAGCAGGAGCCTGGTGAGAAATGCGGGCTAGGTGCCATGCACCTCCTCGATCCGTCTCAACACATGATGCGCGATCGCTGCGGCCGGATTGGAGCCGGTCGCCCGTTCGAGCGCGGCCCACCCTGGAATGCCGTTCACCTCGATCACCAGGGCGCGGCCATCGAGCGCGCGCACAATATCGACTCCGGCGTAGTCGGCGCCGACCGACTGGCAGGCGCGCAGCGCGAGATCGCGCTCCTCCGGATCGGGATCGTGGCGTTCGGCGGACGCTCCCGAGGCGACGTTTGTCTTCCATCCGTCGCCGACCCGTTTCACCGCGGCGACCACAGCATCACCCACGACGAACAGCCGCAGATCGAACCGCCCATGGGGCACGAATTCCTGGAGATAGTAAACGGCGCGGGCCATCTCGAGAGCCCGGAACGTCCGGTAGGCGAGATCCTTGTCCGAGACGCGGACGATCCCTCTCCCTCCCGATCCGAGCAGCGGCTTGACGATCATGTCGCCAATCTCGCGGAATGCCCGCATGGCGTCGTCGAACGACTCGACGGTGATCGTGCGCGGCGTTGGGATGCCGGCTCGCTGCAGCAGTTGGGAGCACCAGTGCTTATCGATCGTCCGCTCGAGCGCACGGGGCGTATTGATCACAGGGAGACCGCCGTCCGCAAGCAGGTGCAGGCAGTCGATCCGGAAGATGATCTGGTCGAGGGAGCCCGGGGGAATGATGCGCACGACGAGGGCATCGAGCGCCATGAGATCCTGATCGCCTGAAGGGCGCCGGGTTCCGCCGGGGACCGATCCGTCGCTCCGCTGTCCGGCCGCGCGCAGCGGCGGGCCGGCTCCGACGGCTCCCCACAGGAGGGTCGGGTCGAGGCGGACCGTGTCGCGACCGCACCGGGCGAAGGCCTCCGCGAGCCTGCGCAGGTGCCGGCCGTCCCCGGTGGCGAGCAGACCGATGGGGCGCATGATCCTGCCTCAGGAGCGCGCGGACAGACCGAAGGAGCGCAGGAGCAGCGCCTCGTCCAGATCGCCGGCGCAAAAGGTCCGGCCGGTCGCGGCGTTGACGAAGGTCACGCGCGCCGGGCTGAATAGCATCGGATCAATCGAATAGAAGTCTCCGTGC
>JAPUIN010000380.1 GCA_027297005.1 Acidobacteriota bacterium | reverse complement strand
ACGGAAAGTCTTGATTTGCCAGCGGTACCTCTGGCCACGACTCACATCATCAAACCACCGGCATCGGCCCCGCGGCGCACCAGCTCCCGAAGGTCAATGTTCGTCGCCGTGATGATGCGGCTGTCGACCTGGACGCTCTGCACCGCACCGAGAGGCAGGAACTCTTTCTCCTGGATGACGCGCAGGAGTTTCGCCTGGACCTCAGGCTTGATCGTGCTGATCTCGTCGAAGAAAATGGACCCCCGGCTGGCCACCTCGAACAGCCCTTTCTTCGTCTGGAAGGCCCCGGTGAAGGCCCCCTTGACGTGCCCGAACAGGTTGCTTTCCAGCAACTCCGCCGGGATGCTGCCCGAGTTGACCACGACGAACGCATTCGCCGGCCGCCCGGACTTACGGTGAATTGCCTGGGCCACCAGTTCTTTCCCGGTGCCGCTCTCGCCCAGTATCAGAACCGTGGAGCGGCTGGGGGCAACCTGATCGATGAGGCGATACAGATCGCGCATCCCACGGCTCCTGCCGACGAGATCGGCATACCCCGTGCGCCCCTGCAGGGCGTGCCTCAGGCTCCTGTTCTCCGTCAGCAGGCGACGGTGGCGCAGGCCGTGCCTGAGGATGCGCAGCACGTCCTCGTTCTTGAACGGCTTGGTCAGATAGTCGTGCGCGCCCATCCGCATCGCCTGAACTGCCGTCTCGACCGAGCCGTACGCAGTGATCATGATGACGACCTGGTCGGGATCCCTCTTCTTGATCTCCTGAAGCCCCTCGAGCCCTCCCATGCCGGGAAGCATCAGGTCGAGGATGACGAGATCGTACCCGGCGCGCTCGAGGGCCGCGAGACCCGCTTCGGCATCCACGGCCACCTCGACCGCGTGCCCCTCCCGCGACAGGATGTCGTCCAGCACCTCCTGGATGATCGGCTCGTCGTCGATTACGAGGATGCGACCGCGCTCGACGGCCCCCTCCCGGGCGGGGGCGTCCTGGACGATTCCGGTGCGCCGTGCGCTCATACAGTGACCCTCCTGTGCTCCGACCTGCCGCGATCGCCGCTGCGGGAGCCGGACGCGGCCGCCGGCAGACTGATGGTGAATCGCGAACCCTCACCGGTGGAGCTCTCGGCCGTCAGAGTGCCGGCGTGCTCCTTGACGATCCCGTAGGAGACCGACAGCCCGAGGCCTGTGCCGTGCCCGCGAGGCTTGGTCGTGAAAAACGGATCATAGATCTTCTCCAGCACCTCCGCCGGAATGCCGACGCCGGTGTCGGCCACCTCGATGCGGATGCGGCCCTCCACGGCGCACGCCGACAGGGTGAGCCTGCCACCGTCGGGCATCGCGTCGACGGCGTTCAGGAGCAGGTTCATCAAGACCTGCTGCAGGCGCCCCCGATTCCCGTTCACCTGCGGCAACGGCTCCTCGATCCGGCGGTCCAAAGTGACCCGGCGCCCGCGCAGGTGGGGCTGAAATAGATCGAGCGTCTCGCGCATCATGTCCGCCACATCCAGGTTCTGGTAATCGCCGTCCCGTTGTCTTGAGAAGTTGAGCAAGCTCGATGCGATCCCGGCCGCCCGGAACGACTGCTGCTCGATCTTCTTGAGGAGGGAATATTCCGGATCGTTCGGATCCCGTTCCCGGAGAAGGATCTGGGCGTAGGAGGAGATCCCGGTCAGGGGCGTATTCACTTCGTGGGCGATGCCGGAGGCCAGGATTCCGATGGCAGCCAGGTGCTCACGGTGCTTGAGCTCCTCCTCCCTGCGAACCTGATCGGTCACATCATCGACCGTGATGACCCGGCCGCGCGATGCGCCATCGGGGCCCCGCAGCGCCGATCGGGAAAGATTCACCACGAGGCTGCGTTCGTCATTCATCGTCAGCGAGGTCCGATAGACCCGGATCCCCTCGTCCGGCCGACCCGCATCCGCCGCCCGCGGAGCGCTCACCGCCGACTCGAAGACCCGCTCCGGGATGATCTCCGAGATCGGCCTCCCCACCAGATCGTCGCGCGTCGCTCCGTAGAGCGATTCGAACGCACCGTTCACGGCGACGATGTGCTCCTGTGGATCGGTGACAAGGATACCGACTCGGCTGCTCTCGAGGATGCTCTCGTTGAACTCCCTGAGCGCCTCGACCTCACGCACCTTCTCCGCCACCGCGGTGTAGAGCCGGGCCCCCTGGAACGCGACGGCGGCGTGACGGCACAGCGACACGAGCAACTGGAGGTCTTCCGAGGTGAGCGGCTCGCCGCCAAGCGGTGTCCCGATCCCCAGGAACGCCACGAGTTCCCCCTCGACCGTCATTGACAGGAGATACTCCAGGCCGAGGCGATCGATCATGTACGCCCCGGTGTCGGTGTCGAGGATGTCGGAATGATCGCGGAGTGGCAGGTAGTCAACGGCGGCGAGGCGCTCGACCACCCGCTTGTTCAGCCTCAGAACGGATCCCGGCGCATCGGTGCGAAACGCATATTCATCCTGATCCCGGATGTAGACCCGGACCTTCTCCACCCCGAACGTCCGCTCCACGCGTGCCGTGAACATCGTGCGCAGCACCGGCAGGCTCAGCTGGCGATTCATCGCCTCACCGAACTCGGTCAAGGTGCGTCGGTAGTCGTAGCGCTCGCGGTAGAAGAATTGGTCGACCGAAGCCTTCAGCCGCCGGTGGAGGCGCGGGTAGAAGATCGCCATCAGGAACGTGGCGAGAATCAACGCCAGATTCAGCCCGGCCGGCGTGATCTCTCCAGCCGCGCGATCCATGACGACGTAGCAGGCGAGGTACGTGGCGGCGGCGGACAGGAGGAGACCCGTCGCCACGATCCCTTTCTTGAGGAAGAGGTCGAGATCGAGAAGGCGGTATCTGACGATGGCGGCGGCAAACGCGAGGGGGACGACCGAGATCGACAGCACGGAAAGATCGCTCCAGCCGCCGATCCGGATGTTCAGGGAACGCGGCGCCAGGTAGAAAAGCGCCGCGGGGAGGAATCCAACCAGGCTACCGAGCGCCATCCACTTCATCTGCCAACGGGTCGCCAGGCGCTCCGCCGACAGGTAGGCGCGAACCACCGTGAGGATGCCGTAGATGAGATAGACGGCCAGGTAGAGCTCCTCCAGCCGATCCTTGATGCGGATGGCGCTCAATGGATCGGCGAAGCGGTAAACGTTCTTGAACGGGATCAGGTAGAGGTTGAGCAGGAACAGAAGCACCGGTGGAAGGTAAATCAGGCTGCGGCGCAGCCGGTGCCCACCCCCCCGATCCTCATCAACAAGGGCGAACGTGATGTGCAGGAACAGAGCCGGCGCCATCAGCAGGCCGGCCAGATCTCCCCAGTAGGCCGACCAGTCGAGCAGGGTCCCCTCCCCCGTCCCGGGAAGCACGAGCAGCATGAACATCGCCTGGCAAAGGAGCGCGAACGGTGTCGCCGCCCGGGCCCTCTTGGCGCGCAGCCAGACGACCAGCCCGACGCCGAGGAAGGTCAGGCCGACGATCGAGAGGTAATAGTAGACCGGAGCGCCGCCTCCCACCCAGGTCGGCCGCACGCTGAACTCGCGCGGCTCCCCGTCGCGCAGCACGGAATAGACCAGTGCCGCGTCATGGGGGACGTTCCACGGGGCATCCTGTGCCATGAGGGCCGAGCCGATCGGACGGCCATCGATCGCCACGAGATGATCGCCCGGACGCAGCCCGGTCTTCCAGGCCCGCCGGCTGGGGATGACCGAATCGGCGACGACACCGCGGGGCGAGTCGATCCATTCGATGCCGGTCTCGGGGGAGACCTTGCTGACCTGGGAGTGGAAGGAGAAAGCGCCCCAGCCGAGGAGAACGGCGGTGACGGCGACGGCGAGAATCCGCCTGAGGTTCAGGCCCGTTCCCATCAGAAGCGGATATCGACGCCGCCGGAGATCCGCGAGGTCGTACCCCCCTCGCTCCCTCCCGATCCGTCGTAAAGGGAGCCGTAGTCAAGGCCCTGGTAGGCCATCAACACCTGCCACCTGGCAGGGCCGATGCGGCTCAGCCAGGGAAGCTCCTGGTAAACCACGAGATCGATGAGCCGGTAGTCCCCTCCCACTGACAGCTCATCGGGCGTATCGGCGGAGATCCATCGGTAGCCGATCTGCACCTCCGTCTCGCTGGGGCCGTACACGGCGCTGACGCGAGTGTCGTAATAACGCATCTCTCCGATGGAGAGGATCTGGATCGGGGCCGCCTCGAGGGTTGGTGTCACCAGACCGCGTACGCGCCCGACGCTGCCCGAGATGATGCCGCGCAGCGGGCCGAAGGCGCGCGCCAGCTCGATGTCGAGTTCGTGGTGAGCCGCGGCGCCGTCGCTGAGGAAGAGCCCGGGCTCGCCGAAGACTGTCCAGCCGGTTTGTGGAGATCCGGCACTCTCGACGCCGGGATTGCGGTAAGGCTCGTAACGATAGGTCGCAGCGAACTGCAATCTTTCATCGGGCCGG
>JAPUIN010000038.1 GCA_027297005.1 Acidobacteriota bacterium | reverse complement strand
TCCCGGCATCGACCGTGCCCGGTTCCGGTGCGGACTCGGCCGCCGGCGCCGGATCGCTGCTGCTCTGCGCCCGGCCGGGCTGCACGATGGCGCCGGTCGCGAGGAGCACGAGCCACCAGGCCACCGCCAGTTTCATACGTCGCATGCTCTGAGACTTCTCCATCCGCCCGGAACCGGCCACCGGTTCACTCAGGTGATCGCAACCCCTGCGTACCCGACCACCGATTCATGGTCACCGCTGCGCGTGCCGGAGTGGTCGTAAGCGACCAGGCGCGCTGCGGTCGCTCCGACCAGCCTCGCCGCCGCGAGGCCGGCAACCGCCGGCGCCATGCCACACATGGTGATGCGTCGTTCGGTCACCACACGGTGCAGGCCCTCCGGATCGATGGCGAGGATCGGAGCGAGCGCCTGCTCATCTTCGCCCCGCGCCACCGTGGCCGGCAAGTAGTGCGACATGTCGCTGCTGAGCACCAGCAGCACCGGTTCCCTCGAGCGTTTTAAGACTCTGGCGATCGCCGCGCCGAGATCCATCAGGGCATCAAGCCTCGAGGTTCCGACGCAGATCGGCAGGAACCGGAATTCCCCCAGCAGGAATTGCAGGAATGGCAATTGCACCTCGAGGGAGTGCTCCCGGAGATGCGCCGATTCATCCACCCGGGCGGCGCGACAGGATGTGAGCACCTCGTTCGCCAGCTCAGTGTCGAGATGAGCCTCCCCCAGGGGCGTTCGCCAGGATCCGCGTTCCATGACGGCGATCGGCTCTCCGGTGCCGGTGTGATTCGGCCCCAGGATGATGATCCGCCGGGCGAGATGCGTCGCGGTGAAGGTCGCCGCCGCGATCGGGCCGGAATACATATATCCGGCATGAGGGACGATGAGCGCGACACCTTGCGGTTTCGATGGTGGACGCTTCCCCTCCGTCAAGTTCTCGAGGTCTCGCCGCAGCGATTGCGGATCGGCGGGATAGAAGGTGCCGGCCACGGCGGGCTCACGGCTCATATTAAGCCTCCCGAGACGGGTCCTTTCAGTGCCCGTGGAGCGCCGCAGATGCTAACAGAAGATCAGGGCAAAGTAAAGAAAACCGGACACTTGCGTTGTTCCACGGGAGCCCGGCGTGCTAAGATTCGGCCTTCTGAAATCAGGACCTTTCCGATGGCTGCAAGGCGACAACCAGGCGCGCCTCCAAGACCCCGACTGCGGGTCGCTCTGGCGCAGATTGCTCCGATGCTGGGCGATTTCCGCAGAAACCTCGAGCTGCATCTACGGGTCGCGCAGGCTGCCGCCGGCCGGGGGGCGCAGCTCGTCATCTTTCCGGAGTTGAGCCTCACCGGCTACCGACTCCAGGACCTGGTCGCTGAGGTCGCCGTCAGGATTGACGACCCGACGGTTCTCGAGCCGCTCCTGAAGCTGAGCCGCCGCATCGCCCTGGTGATCGGCCTGGTCGAAGAGTCGGAGGGGCATCGCTATTACAACAGCGCGTTGTTCCTCGAGGGGGGGCGGATCCGCCACGTCCACCGCAAAGCGTATTTGCCGACCTATGGAATGTTCGAGGAGGGCCGATACTTTTCATCCGGTGACGCGCTGCAGGCGTTCCGCGCCCGCACCGGGCGTTTCGGCATGCTGGTCTGCGAGGATCTCTGGCACCCTGCCACGGCTCTCGTCATGGCCCAGGACGGGGCCGATTATCTGCTGGTGCTCTCCAACGGACCGACGCATGGCCTCGAATCGGCCGGGGAGCCGGCCAGCCGGCGCACCTGGAGGGACCTGCTCAAGGTGACGGCCCAGATGCAGACCGTATTCATGATCTGCGTGAATCGCGTCGGGTTCGAGGATGGGGTCAATTTCGGGGGTAGCTCCAGCGTGCACGACCCGTTCGGTCGTCTGATCGCCGAAGCAGGATTCCTCGAGGAAGAGACCCTGGTCTGCGATCTGGAGCGTACGACCCTGCGTCAGGCACGCATCGCCTTTCCGCTGCTGCGGGACGAACGTCTGCCGCTGTTGTCCCGCGAGGTACAGCGATTGCTCGCCCTCCCTGCAGGCCGACGCGGTCCGGGCGGCACCTGACGTCCGGCGCTCTTCCGCGGTTCATCGACGAACGCTCCGATCGGCGCCCTGCTCGGTGTCGCAAGCGATCGCAACGCGGTTGGTCAGCGCGCCGATTCCATCGATCACGATTGACACTTCATCGCCGTCGGCCAGTGGGCCAACTCCGGCCGGGGTTCCGGTGGCCAGAACATCCCCCGGTTCAAGGGTCATGATCCTCGAGACATAGCTGACCAGGACGGCGACCCCGAAGATCATCCGCGCAGTCGATGACTCCTGGCGAACCTGGCCGTTGACCAGGGTGCGGATCGACAGGGCGCCGGGATCAAGTCCCGTGGCGATGCACGGCCCGAGGGGGCAGAACGTATCGAATCCCTTGGCCCGCGTGAATTGCAAGTCCCTTTTCTGCAGATCGCGCGCGGTCACGTCGTTGAGACAGGTATAGCCGAAGAGATACTCCGGCACCCGGTCCTCCGGGACGTGGCGGGCCCGTCGGCTGATCACCACGGCAAGCTCGCCCTCGAAATCGACCCGTCGGCTGGCCGCCGGCAGGCGGATCACCCCACCATGCGGCAACAGTGACGACGTCGGCTTGAGGAACAGCAGAGGCTCGCGTGGCGGCTCGTGGCCAAGCTCGGCGGCGTGCGTCCGGTAGTTGCGGCCGATACCGATGATCTTTGACGGCCTGCAGGGGGGTAACCAGATCGCATCACCGATCGGGCGGGCGGCGCCCGGCCTTCCGAACCCGACCGAAAGATCTCCGGGAAGTTCCCGTATCCGCTCGCCGTCGAGAAGCGCGTGGAATACGCGGTTCCCGTCGATCAATCGCGCGATCCGACCGGCGGGGGCCATCGGGCGTCGCTTACTTGGCTCGCTCGAGGTACTTGCCCTCTCCGGTGTCGACTCGGACCATCTCTCCCACGTTGACGAATTGCGGGACCTGCACCTGCAGACCGGTCTCGAGGGTTGCCGGTTTGGGGCTGTTGCTGGCGGTCGCCCCCTTCATACCGGGCGGCGTGTCGACGACCTTCAGATCGACGGTCATTGGCAACTCGACGCCCACAGCCTCCTCCTGGAGGAACTCGACCTTGACCCGGGTGTTGGGGGTCAGGAAGTCGATGGCATTTCCGAGCACGGTGCGCGGCAGCGCCACCTGCTCGTAGGTTTCGGTATTCATGAAGTGGAAATCATCTCCGGCGGAGTAGAGGAATTCCATCTCACGTTCCTCGAGACTGGCCTTCTCGACACGATCTTCGGAACGGAATCTATGCTCGTAGCTGTTGCCGCTCTTGAGGTTGCGGAGCTTCGCCTGAACGAAACCGCGTTTGTTCCCGGGCGTCATGTGCTGCACCGACATCACACGGCAGATATTGCCCGCGTGGAGGATCGCCATGCCGGGTCTCAACTGGGTCGCCTGAATCATCTGCCTTCAAATCTCCTTTGTCGTGGAATGACGGTTCATTATAGCGTTGCGCCGAGAGGCGCCGCAACAGACTTTGCGCCGCCCCGGAGCGCCCGGCATTCGTTGACAGCCTCTCCAGCCGCGTCATACCCTTGTTTCATGGCCCCACAAACACTCTCCGGCCCGGGTTCGGTCCCGGCGCAACTCCGCCTCGATTGCCCGACCACCACACGACTGCTGGAGGCGTTCATCCGAACCGAGGTACGGAAAGCAGGCTCACGCCGGGTGGTCGTCGGACTGTCCGGGGGCATCGATTCGGCCACCGCGGCGGCGCTCGCGGCAGGCGCCCTCGGTGAGCGAAACGTCCTGTGCGTGATGCTCCCTTACCGCACCTCGAGCCCCGAGAGCCTGCGCGACGCGCGCTCGTTCGCGCGTCGCCTGAAAGTGCGCACCCGCACCATCGACATTTCACCAATGGTCGACGCCTATTACCTCCGCACGAGAAACGCCGATCGCGTCCGTCGCGGGAACAAGATGGCGCGCGAGCGGATGTCGATCCTGTACGATCTCTCTGCGGTCGAGAGTGCTCTGGTCCTCGGCACGAGCAACAAGACCGAACTTCTGCTCGGTTACGGAACGATTCACGGCGACATGGCGTCGGCGATTAACCCGCTTGGCGATCTGTACAAGACCCAGGTACGGCAACTGGCCCGGTATCTCCAGGTCCCCGACGCCATCGTCGAGAAATCCGCCTCGGCCGATCTCTGGGCCGGACAGACGGACGAGGCAGAACTCGGGTACCGGTATGTCGACATCGATCGCCTGCTGGCGTTGCTGATCGGACGCCGGGCAACGCCGGCGGCGGCGATCGAGGCCGGCTTCTCGCGACTGATGGTGCGCCGCATCACGCGGAGAATCACCACTTCCCAGTTCAAACGACGTCCACCGCTGATCGCCAAGATCGCTCCGCGCACGGTGAACCTCGACTTCCGTTACCCGCGTGACTGGGGTCGCTAGCCGGGGGCGTCGATGACCGGTCCAACCGTTCACCCGGGCACTCTGTTCGTCGTCGGTACGCCGATCGGCAACCTGGACGATCTGTCGCCACGGGCGGTTTCCACCCTGCGCGATTGTCGGGTGATCGCGGCCGAGGATACCCGTAAGACGCGGGGGCTCCTGACCAGGCACGCCATCAACTCCCGGTTGATCAGCTGCCATCGGTTCAACGAATCTCGTGTGGCCGGGAAGATTCTGGCGATGCTGGCCGAGGGGGACGGCGTGGCGCTGGTCACCGACGCGGGGACGCCGGGGTTGTCCGATCCGGGGGCTCTCCTGGTGCGCCGTGCCCGCGAGGCCGGTTTCGAGGTCCGGCCGGTCCCCGGCGCGTCGGCGGTCACAGCCCTCATGTCGGTATGCGGCTTCCCCGCCGGCCCGTTCACCTTCGTCGGATTCCTCCCGGCTCGCCAGGGTGCCCGGCAGCGGATGCTCGAACAGCTGCGCGACGAGACCCGTCCGCTGCTGTTCTTCGAATCATCTCGCCGGATCCAGGCGATGCTCGCCGATGCGCAGGCGATCCTGGGTGATCGGGAGGTCTGCCTCGGCCGGGAGATGACCAAGCTCCATGAGGAATTCCTCACCGGGACCCTCAGCCGCATTGGCGACCTCCTGGCCGAACGCTTGCTCAAAGGGGAGATCTCGCTGGTCATCGCCGGGCAGGATCCTGATGTCACTGCGGAACGCGCGCGGAATGACACGTCCGGCGAATCGCCGGGAAACGCGGTGCTCCGCCACATCGATTCAGGAGTAACCCGTAAGGAGGCGATTCGCCAGGTCTGCCGACAGTTTGGATTACCCAGACGGGAGGTTTATCGCGACCTGGTGCGGGTACGCGGGATTCCGTCGGAAGACGAGAACGGCTGACCTCAGCCCCTGGCGGTGGCGCTGGCGTAACGCGGTGGCAGCGGTTCGGCCTCGGGCGACAGCGAGGGGTCGCCTCCGGATGGCTGGTACTCGTAACGCAGGCAACACTTCAACCGTCCGCACATTCCGGACAGCTTCGACGGATTCAGACTGAGGTGCTGAGCCTTCGCCATCTTGATAGAGATCGGCGCAAACTCCTTCAGGAAC
>JAPUIN010000379.1 GCA_027297005.1 Acidobacteriota bacterium | reverse complement strand
CTGCGCCAGAAGGCCGCCTGATCGACCTGCTTCTCGAGCCGCTCGAGAAAACGCCGTCTGAGGCAGCGCCTAGGTGCGGGGGCGCGAGATGTCCCGACCCTCAGCCGGCCTTCTTCGGCCCGATCCCCAGCTCGTCGGCATACGGCTTCAGCGTCCCGATAATGAACTCGATGTGATCGGCCAGCTCGACCCCCAGTTTCTCCGCGCCGGCCCGGATCTCGCTGCGTTCGACTTTGGCCGCAAACGCCTTGTCCTTCAGCTTCTTGTTGACGCTCTTCGGGGTGAGCGTCGTGACACCCTCCGGCCGCACCAGGCAGGAAGCGATGATGAAGCCGGTCAGTTCATCACAGGCAAGGAGGCTGCGGTCGAGCTGGGTCCCGTACGGCACGTTCCACCTGGTGTAATGGGCCGATATGGCGTATGCGATTGCTTCCTCGCCCCGTTCCCTGAGCCAGGCGACGATGCGACTCGGGTGATCCTCGGGCCACTGCTCATAGTCGGCGTCGTGCAGCATCCCGGCGAGACCCCACTGTTCTTCGTCGGCCGCGCCCTGACCGTAGCGGTGCGCCGCGCCGCGCATGACGATCTCGACCGCCCGGGCATGCTTGCGCAGCGAGTCGGTTCTGGTCCATTCACACAGGTGCCGCCAGGCCTCCTCACGTGTCATCGTCGTCCTCTCCCTGAGAAATAGAGTCGCACCCCGCGAACCGCATGTTCGCCGGTTCGTTGGCAGCCGGCGCGAGCATCTCGTTGAATATATGATACTTCGGAGCCAGAACGGCCTGGCTGATAAGATATGAAAACGCCGCCTGTCTCACGGCAGGCGGCGTTGTTGATCGATTCCTACGTCCAGACTCTACGGATTGGTCCCTTCCAGGAAGGCGCGCAGTCGCTGGCTGCGCGACGGGTGGCGCAGCTTGCGCAGTGCCTTGCTCTCGATCTGGCGGATCCGCTCCCGGGTGACGGCGAACGACTGTCCGACCTCTTCGAGCGTGTGCTCAGAACCGTCGCCGACGCCGAAGCGCATTTTGAGAACCATCTCTTCCCGGGGAGAGAGGGTTTTTAGAACCTTTCCGGTCTGTTCTTTCAGG
The DNA here is from genome assembly GCA_027297005.1 of Acidobacteriota bacterium. Next base: position 2,519 of record JAPUIN010000379.1, on the reverse strand, counting down.
TTGAGATGAATGACCGCGTCGACCGGTGACGTCACGCCGCGGTCTTCGATAAAATCCCCAAGATGCGAGTCCTCCTCCTCGCCGATCGGAGTCTCGAGCGAAATCGGCTCCTGGGCTATCTTGAGAACCTTGCGAACCTTGGCGATCGGGATCCCCATCTTCTTGGCGATCTCTTCCGGCGTCGGTTCGCGGCCGATCTCCTGCACCAGCGCGCGTGACGTCCGGATGAGCTTGTTGATCGTCTCGATCATGTGCACCGGGATGCGGATGGTGCGCGCCTGATCCGCGATGGCACGGGTGATCGCCTGGCGAATCCACCAGGTCGCGTAGGTCGAGAACTTATAGCCCCGGCGGTATTCGAACTTATCGACCGCTTTCATCAATCCGATGTTGCCTTCCTGGATCAGGTCGAGGAACTGCAGACCGCGGTTGGTGTACTTCTTGGCGATCGAGACGACGAGGCGGAGGTTGGCCTCGACCAGCTCGGACTTCGCCCTGCCGGCCATCGCCTCGCCGGAACGGATTCCGAACGCCGTCTGGCGGATCTCGACCGCGGTGGTCCCCATATCCCTGGCGATTCGGGAGATATCCAGCTGCGACGCCTTGGCCCGCTCGCGCAGGTCGCGGCGGTTCTTCGGATCCTTGGTCAACTTCAACCGTCGCTGGTACGACTTGATGTCCCGTTCGACGTCATCGATATGGATCGCCGTCTCCTTGACCTTCTTGGAGAGTTGCCTGATCTTGATGGTGGCGATCTTCATGTCGCGGATCACCCTGCCGACCTGCACCCGGGTCCGCGCCAGGGCGTACTGGATCTGGCGATATCGCTTGGACCCCTCGGTCAGCCGATGGAGATGCTTGGCGTGCAGATCGAGCTTCCTGGTCAGCCGGTTAACCCGGTTCATGGTGTCGAGCACCCGGCGGCGGTTACGGTCAGAGCTCCCTTGCTCGTCGGTGCTGGCAACGACCAGGTCTTCGGCACGTATCTGCCTGGCGCGGATACGCTGAGCGTAGTCGAGCAGCTGGCTGATCACGAACTTGCTGCGTGACAGGGTCTTGTGGACGTTCTTTTCACCCCGTTCGATCCTCCGGGCGATCTCGACCTCTCCCTCGCGGGTGAGCAGCGGAACCGTCCCCATCTCGCGCAGGTACATGCGCACCGGATCGTTGGTCTTCTCCAGGTTTCCCGGGGCCAGATCAACTTTGGTCGGCTCCTCGGTTTCCCCCTTCCCGGCGGCTTTCTCCTCGACCTTGGCCTTGTACTTCTCCTCGGAATCGACCATGACGATACCGAGAGAGTCGAATAGGAGGAACATGTCATCGAGGTCTTCCGGGGAATGGACATCTTCCGGGAGCACATCGTTAATCTCGTCGTAGAGCAGATAACCGCGCTCCTTGCCGAGGTTGATCAGATGTCTGACCTCTTCATACTTCTCTTCGATACCCAAGGGGGGTCTCCTCATCAAGCCGAGGCCTGGCGCAATGCCTCGATTCTCTTTTTCAAGGTCAATTTTCGGCGCAGCAGATCATCGATCTCTGCGGTTGCATTTCCCGATTCGAGTTGCTTCTGAATCTCGCTCATCTGCAGCTGAAACCGTGTTGCCCGCAGTGCCGTCAGGCAACCGCGTCCATCTTCCTCGGTCGGGGCGGGACACGAAATTGCGGCAATCCTGGTCAGGATGTCGCGCGCGTTATCGCTGATCTCCGCTCCGATATGAGGATACGTGACATTTTCTCCACTTTCCACCGCGCGGCGCACCGCGCGAACGATTTCTACGATTCCGGTCGTGGCGATGTCGTCCTCCTCGATCTCCCCGAGGAGCGCATCGCGCACCTCGGGCGAGTCGAGCAACGATCGCACCAGCCGCGCCTCGGCTTCAGTGATGCGCCTGGGCGCGCTCAGCGCCGCCTCGCCGCGCGTCCCGATCGCCTTCCGGCGCTGGCGTACGGCCTCTTTCAGTTCCTGCAGCACGAGACGATCCTCGATGCCGAACACCGAGGCGATCAACTCCACGTATCCGGCCCGCCGGACCGGGTTGTCGATGCGCGCCAGGAACGGCAGCACTTCGTTCAGCGCCCCGATCTTCCCTCCCGAATCCCCGAGGTCACGGCGCCCGGCCACCTCGCGCGTGAGGTACTCGAAGTACGGCAGTGCCTCCTTCAGGCGATCCCGGTACTCCCCGGCGCCGTTCTCCCGCACGTACAGGTCCGGATCCTGACCCGACGGCAGCGTGACGATGCGCACGTCGAAGCCGTTCTCGAGGAGCACCTCGAGGCTGCGTCGCGTAGCCGTCCTGCCGGCCGCGTCGGGATCGAAATTCATCACCACCCGCTCGGTGAACCGCTTCAGCAAGCGCACGTGACCGGACGTGAAGCCGGTGCCGAGCGTGGCAACCGCCTGGCCGATGCCGGCGCCGTGAAGGGCGATGACATCCATATACCCCTCGACCAGCACGGCGAACCCTTCACGGCGGATCGCCTCACGGGCGAGCAGCACGCCGTACAGGTTGTCCCCTTTG
>JAPUIN010000378.1 GCA_027297005.1 Acidobacteriota bacterium | reverse complement strand
TGATCTTGTCGCGCGTGATGGTGAAATGCAGGACTTCGTCGTATCCGGGACGGGTCACCGTGATCGAGACCCGGGTGCCGCGCGGACCCTTCAGGAGCTTGAGGGCGTCGTCGATATCCATATCGAGGGTGTCGATCCCTTCGATCTGAGAGATGACATCACCCGCCCGGATCCCCGCCCTCCAAGCCGGCGTCTCTTCGAGTGGGGAGATCACGGTGAGTGGCTTGTCGAGTGATGGTTTCGAGATCACGATCCCGAGACCGGAAAATGATCCGTGCTGCTCCTCGAGCATGCCCCGGTAGTCATCGGGATCCAGGTAGTTGGAGTGCGGGTCGAGAGAGCGGAGCATACCGCGGATCGACCCCTCGATGGCAACCCGCGGATCGACCTCGTCGGCCGCTCGGGCCTGAATGAGACTCACCAGCTGGGTGTAGGTGCCGAGCCGATCACCGGAGGTGGCGGTGCCGGACTCCGCACGACCGACGAGCATCCCGCCCGTGACGGCGCCGGCGACGACGAAAACGACCCCACCCACAAGTGATCGATGCTTCACCTGGCATCCCCTCTCTTGCGTGACTTCATGAAATTATAGTGCCCCCGGAGGGTGCTGTAAAGGAACGTGGCAGCGGGAAAACGTCAGGAAACCGGCGCTTGGGAGCCTGTCCGGGTCTTGCGCGTGACCCCCTCGCAATGCCCGGACAGGCTCCTGGGTCCCGGCCGCTGCCGGATCCCCGGGAGAGCCGAAGGTGCTAAGATTCAGGCTGATGCCTAAGGAGGCAAATCGTGTTCGGATCGATCGGAGGGCCCGAGTTGATCGTCATCTTCGTGGTGGCGCTTCTCATCTTCGGGCCCCGGAAGCTGCCCGAACTGGGCCGGATGATCGGCCGCGGACTGGGAGAGTTCCGTCGGGCCGCCACCGACCTGCGGTCGACGCTCGAGACCGAGGTGTCCCGCCTGGAGAAGCCGACGCGCCCCGGCGCAGCACCGACCGGGCCGACCGGAGAGAAGGGCGGGACGCCCGCGGCCCCCGATGCCGGAACCGGAAAAGAATCGCAGTAGCCTCCCCACGATGGGATTTCTGGAGCATCTCGAGGAGCTCCGGAAGCGTCTCCTTCTATCTCTGCTCAGCGTCGCCGTCGCCTTCCTGCTGGCGCTGACCAACGCCAAACGCATCCTGTGGTTTTTCCTCGTCCCGATCCAGCCCTACCTCGGGGAGAGCCGCCCAGTCTTCATTGACATCACCGAGCCGTTCCTGCTTTACATGAGAGTGGCGTTTCTGGTCGCGCTGTTCATTTCTGCGCCCTACATCCTTTATCAGGCGTGGGCCTTCATCTCGCCCGGGCTCTATCCGCGCGAACGGCGCTACGCCCTGCCGTTCATTTTCTTTTCGTCGCTGTTCTTCCTCGCGGGGGGCGCGTTCGGCTACTACATCGGGTTCCCTGTGGCCGGCCGTTTCCTGCTGCAGGTCGGTGAGGACTTCGAGCCTGCACTCAGGGTGAGCAACCTGTTCGGCTTCGAGAGCAGGATCATTCTCGGACTGGCGATCGTATTCGAGCTGCCGACCGTCATTTATTTTCTGGCGCGGCTCGGTCTCGTCACGCCCGGTTTTCTCTGGCGGAAGTTCAAGTACGCCGTTCTGATCATCTTCATCGTGGCGGCGATCATCACCCCGACTCCGGACATCGTGACGCAGTGCGTGTTCGCCGGCCCGATGATCCTCCTCTATCTCATTGGGATTCTGGTGGCCCGGGTCTTCGGACGCCCGCGGGACGGCGACATCGGGCAGGATGAGCCGGGGGAGGAGCAGGAGGGATCTTGAGCCGCCCCGTGGTGAGGTTGCCGATCGGCTACGCTGAAGTTCGATCGCCCGCGGCATGCTGGATCGCCCGCCACGAGTGCGTCGAAGAGATCCAGCGTGGTGAAGCGGATCGGCTCCTGCTTGGCCGAGTCGAGCGCCGCCGGGGAGCGGGGGGCGGCCGGGGAGTTCTCCTGCGCATGCGCCTCGGCGGCGGGGAGGCGATCGGCAAGCGAGCCCAGCACGGCGGTCTGATCGGTCCGCTGTTCCGGGGTCTCTATGCCGGTACTCTCAGGATCCGCGCGCAACTCGTGGCCGCAGATCGCCTCGAGCGGGCCGGGGTGACGACTCCACCCGTTCTGGCTGTGGGCTGGCGGCGGGTGCTGGGGCCGCTGCACGCGCATGCCATCATTACGGGCGCCGTGCGGGACGCCCAGAACCTCTATGAGGTGGCGCGCGCCAACGCGCCGTGGCGCCGCCGGCGGGTCGCGCTCGAGAAGAGCGCCGATCTCATCCGCACCATGCACGACGTCGGCTTCCTGCACGCCGACCTGAACGTCACCAACATTTTGTTCGGGCATGGCGCGAACGGGGATCGGGTGCAGATTGTCGATCTGGATGGCGGGACGTTTCATGACCAGATCGGCTCCCGTGGACGCTTTCGAAATCTCGCGCGGCTACTGCGCTCGTATGAGAAGTGGATTGCCGGCCGCTTCCGGCTGTCGGTGCGAGAAGAGCTGATATTCCTGAGACGCTACTGCAGAAACGATCGGGTCCTGCTGCGGCGACTCCAGCGGGCGCTCCAGAGCCACCGGTCGCGATTAGGACTGCACCGGGCCGGTTGGCTGGTCTCCGGTGCTTCCTCCGCCCAGCGGCGCCCGGATCGGCCCCGCGTCGAGTAACGCAAGCGCTGTTTTCTCCGCCTCCTCAACGCGGATCTCTTCGAGGCAGAAGGGTTTGCCGGAAGGGGCGGGCGGGCATTCCTGGAAGAAATCCTGCCGGCAGGGCGCGCACGGGTAGTCCCTGCTCAGGCAGGCGATCCGATTCGAGCGGGCCCTCGGCGCCGTGCGGCGCGGCGTGCCGGGCCCGAAGAGGGCGAGGGTCGGCACGTCGAGAGCGGCTGCCAGATGCATCGGACCGCTGTCGTTCCCTACGAAAAGATCGCAGTGCTCGAGCAGGCCGGCCATCATTTTGACGCTCAAGTCTGTCCCTGTCGGCGCGATGCAGTCACGGGGCAGGCCGCGGCGAATCTCCTCGCGCAGTTTCCGGTCGCCAGGTCCCGAGAGAAGTAAAATTCGGGCCCCGATCCGTTGACTGAGTCGGTGCCCCAGAGTGACGAAGCGATCTGGATGCCAGGCCCGCGGCTCCTTGGAGGCACCCGGGTGCAGAGCCACCAGCGGCCGATCGTTTCCGGCGCCGGCCTTGCGGAGAAACTCGGCCGCACGCGCGCGGGAGTCAGCGTCGACATGGAAGAAGGGGAGCGAATCGTGGGTTGCGCAGCCCAGGGCAGCCGGGATCCCCAGGAAGAGATCGATGTGATGGGTGTCCGCCGGAGGCAACGGCAGCGCGTGGGACAGCAGCGCGCTGCGGAAGTCGGTGGCATAACCGACGCGGAACGGGATACCGGCCAGGCGGGCGATCGCGGCAGCCTCGAACGCCTTCTGAAAGAGGATCGCGAGATCGAACCGCATTTTTCGCAGACGTGAGACGAGGCTCAGGAATCCGGCTGCCCCTGCGTGGTCCCCCTCGTCGTCGTACTCGATCAGATCATCGTAGAACGGGTTTCCCCGCAACGTTTCGAGCACCCATGGTTTGGCGAGGATGGCGACCCGCGCATCACCGAAGTGTTCACGGATCGAGCGGACGGCGGGGGAGATCATCACCACGTCGCCGATCCAGTTGTTCGCCCGGATCAGAATCCTGCGGATCTCCGACGGGGGGATCGGTTTCATGCGTCTCCGCCGGCCCGCGTCGAGAAGACCGACGATCTCGAAAGCCGCGGGGCCTCGGTCCGCATCCGGCCGCCCGAACGTTCGAGCGCGTCCCGCGCCGCTCCGAACACTTCGTCGGTCGAGATCGCATCGGTTGTCCGGTCGGCGCGGAGGACGATGTGATTCTCGCCGAGCGGTCCGTTGAGCCGCGGATCGGTTGGTCCGAACAGGGCCACCACGGGGCATCCGACTCCCCATGCGAGGTGCATGGGTCCGGTGTCGGCGCCGACGAAGAGCGAAGCGCGGCGCAACAGGGCGGCCAGCGCCCTGAGGCCGATCGCCGGCGGCAAAACAGCGGCCCCTCCCGAGGTACGCACGATGCCGGATGCCATTCCCTCCTCGCCCGGTCCCCAGGCGACGAGGGGGACCGCCCCGAGTCGCTGGTGCAGGTGCGTCGCCAGGCGGGCGAAGCGCTCGACCGGCCACCGCTTGTCAGCCTGGCGCTGGCTGGTGCCCGGGGAGAGCACGACGAGGGGCTGCCCTTCGGTAGCCACCTCACGAAGGATCGTCTCCGCCTCGCGACCCTCGGCCTCAGTCTCGGGAAGATTCATGATGATCTCGTCTCCCGAGGCTCCGAGCGCTTCGGACATCAGGAGGTTCCGCTCGACCCGGTTCATCCATCGGGTGCGCGGTCTGACCCATCGGTTGGCGAACAGGGAACTCATCTCGCGGGCGTGCCCGGGCGCAAATCCGAGGCGCGCCTTTGCACCGGACAGCAGCGAGAGGATGCCGCTCTTGAGGCTTCCCTGAAAGTCAACCGATATGGTGAATCGATGCCGGCGTAACTCGCGGCCGAAGTTCCGGAACTCCGCTGCCAGCCGGTGAGGACGGCGCGCCTCGGCCTCGAATTCGCGCCGTGGAAAGCGGATCAACTGGTCGATCTCGGGATGCCCCTCGAGGAGATCCCGCGACAGATCCTCGACGATCCACGACACATGAACTGATGCGTAGGTCCTGCGGATCAGGTGGAGGGCTGGGAGCGTGCGAAGCACGTCCCCGACCGCACCCAGTCGGATGACGAGGAGGCGGTCGGCAGCGGATACGGGAACGGTGGGATCGGGCATCGACGATGGCATCTTACAACCCGGGGCGCGTTGGCGAATAGCCCCGAAGGTGGTCTGAGGTTTCCAAGTCTAAAGCGCCAGGCCCGCGCCCGTCGGACCGTGCGAGACCGAGCGCCGGGGACCCGACGCGCGTTCTTGAGCGCGGCGGGCGGCATGAGGCGGGCCGAGGGGAGCGCCGCGCAGCGACGCGGACCCGTGTCTGGAGGGCGCAGGCCTGGCGACTTCAACTGGGTATGTCTCAGGAGTTCGGTCGTTTGACAATGTTTTCGATCCGGTGTTATAAGGCCGGTCGTCGCACACGGAGGTTCGCATCGCCATCGATCCCAAGTTGCTCGAGATCCTGGCCTGTCCCGTCTGCAAGACGGAGGTGGTTCCCACCGCGGACGGAGGAGGCCTCGTCTGCCGATCCTGCAACCGACGATATCCGATCGCCGAGGGGGATATCCCGATCATGCTGGTTGAGGAAGCGACCATCGAACCCGAGGATCACTCCTGATCACTCTAAAAAACGCCGTGCCTCCTCTGGATGCTAAACGTGCAGCCGCTCTCGTCGGGCGGTTCGATGAGGTCTCCGCCCTTGTGGTCGGTGACCTGATGATCGATCGTTTCATCTGGGGACGGGTGACGCGCATTTCGCCCGAGGCGCCGGTTCCGGTCGTACGCCTCGAGCGAGAGAGTCGCGCACTCGGCGGAGCGGCGAACGTCGCCCGCAATATCGTCATGCTCGGCGGGCGTGCCATCCCGGTCGGCGTGAGGGGGGATGACCGCGAGGGGGAGGAACTGGAGAGCGCCTGTCGCGAGGCCGGCATCCCGACCGAGGGACTGATCACGACGCCCGGTCGGCCGACGACGGTTAAGATGCGCGTCATTGCGCATTCCCAGCACGTGGTCCGGGTCGATCGGGAGCAAGATGATCCGCTCCCGTTCGCATCGGCGGCCGACCTTGAAAAGAGCGCCACCGGTCTCCTCGAGCGGGTTCAGGTGGTTGTGATTTCGGACTACGCGAAGGGATGTATCAGCGAGCGCCTCCTCCGGGCTGTTCTCCCCGAGGCCGAGAGGCGCCGGCTCCCGATTGTCATCGACCCCAAAGTGTCCCTCTTCCCACACTACCGTCCGGCCACCATTGTGACACCCAATACCCGTGAGTTGGCGGAGGCTGTCGGGATGCCGGTCCGGACCGAGGAGGAGTTGATCGCGGCGGGGAGAAAGCTGCTTGAAATGCTGGCCTGCCCCCACCTCCTGATCACGTGCGGAGAGCGCGGCATGTTGCTTTTGGATGATGAGGGGGGTGCGCTCGCGATCCCGACGACCGCGCGCGAAGTATTCGACGTCACCGGGGCCGGCGATACGGTCGTTGCGACGCTGGCTCTCGCGCTCGCCGCGGGGGCGCATGTGACGGAGGCGTCAATGCTGGCCAATCAGGCTGCAGGTGTTGTGGTGGGGAAGATCGGGACCGCGGCCCCGACGCCGGAGGAACTGCTTGAATGCACCGCCGGGGTGGTGGATCGTTCAGCCTGACTCCGAGGTCCTCTGCACGATCCCGAGGGTGACCAGCGCCCAGAGCAGCCGGCAGATCTCGAAGTCGTTCATGTCGGACGTCTTGCAGAGTTCACGCACCGTGGTGGGGCGATCGCAGTGGGAGAGCAGGGTCCACTCCGGCAGGTCCAGCTTCAAGACCTTCACCTGCTGATCGATCCCTTCACAAGTCTGGTAACGGGTCTCCATCCCTCCGACCGCCTCCCAGATCCGCTCCCAACTCTGGATCCGTTTGACGCCTTCAAGGACGATCTCGCTGGCGCTCAGCTTGAGCGTGATCACCTCCTCGCTCGGCAGAGCACCCGGGACGTAGCGGTATCGTCCCCGGGTCCAGAGGAAGAGGCCGCAGATGATGTCCCGCGCCTGGTTCATCACCGCCTCTACGAGATCGTGCGGCTGAATCGCACCCCCCTCGACGAGCAAAGTACCGAGGCGCTTTTTCTGGTGCATCGATTCGTCAATGGCGGCCAGCAAGGCTTCCAGCGACACCTGCCCCTTCTTGAGAAACATGTTCCCCAGGCGGTCGTCCCGATCGCTGGAGGCGGCGAAGATGGGCTGACCCGACTTGATGTAGACCGATTTCTCGACGGTATCGTTGGTCAGGGTCACCACCCCGGTCTCGCGCAGGCGCAGGATGGAGTAAATCAGGCCTGGGAAGGTCGTGGTGGAGAGGATGCCCTCGCGGGGCTGGCTGCGTGTGGCCATGTGCCCTCGGTTCGGCGGCAAGGTAGGGGGGCGGGGTACCCTTTGTCAAGATGGCCGGAGGGTGTCTAATCCGGTCATTATGGTGTAAACTACTGAGGGCTATCGTTTTTGTGGGTGCTGCACATAAGTCGCAAAGCGATTACGATTCTTGCTT
>JAPUIN010000377.1 GCA_027297005.1 Acidobacteriota bacterium | reverse complement strand
CGCGCTCTCCGGGTTCGTTTTGGCCGGTGGACGGTACTTCCCGCGCTTCGTCAGGCTGGCGATGATGACCACGGTCCCCTATGTCCTGATCTACCTGGCCGCGCGCTGGTTTTACGAACACCTTGCCCACCTCACGCGCGATGTCACAGAGGAGCGGACGATCTTCGCCGTCAGCCTTCTCACCCTCGCCGTGACCTCTATCCTGCTGGTCATCGTGCATATGGCGAGCGACTACGCCAAGATCGCCACGGTCCTCGATGACAGGCGCCGAATGATCCGCGCGCTTGCGGGGGGCTTCCGATTCGTGTTGTCGCATCCGGGCGTTGTTTTCGGGATCTACTACGGGGTCGGATTGATCAGCCTGCTGCTGCTCGGCATCTACGGACTGATCGCCCCTGGCGCCGGGCCATCGACGATCGTCGGTGTCGTCCTCGCGTTCTTCGTGGGGCAGGCGTTCCTGCTGGCGCGCGTGGCCGTACGCCTCACGCTGTTGGGCAGCCAGATCGACTTCTATCGGGCGGTGTCCGACTGAAGATGCCGGCATTCGGGCGCCCGCCTCTTACGAAGCTCCGAAGACACCCTCCAGCACACGGCGCAGGATCGGAAGCTGTCCGACCTCGCTGTGCTCCTTGTCCTTGAAATAGCCGGCGTAAACCGCCACATAGTCGCGAGTCGGATTGATCAGCAGGCCCTGGCCGGCCCACCCCCCCTTGTAAAAGTCGTCGTTGTCGAACACGACGTCCCATTGATAGACATTGTGCCTGACCCCGTCGGGAACCGGCCAGCCGGAACGGGAGTTGGCCAGAAGCTCCGGCCGGCCGCCGTTCAGAATGATGTCGAGATAGCGATCCGAAATGATCTGCTCGTCAGAGACGACCCGGTAGCTCGGGGTGAATAGCAGCCCGAAACGGGCCAGGTCGCGCAGCCGCGCCAACAGCCCCCCACTGGACAGCGGCACACCATGGCGGCCGGCGAAGATTGAGGCATCGGCCTCGGCGCCGATCTTTCTCCAGATCTCGCGGGTCAGGACATCCTGGAACGGCATGCCGGTGATCTTCTCCACCACCCAGCCCAGAAGGAAGGTATTGACGCCGGAATAGTCGAACCCGGTCCCCTGCGCGGCCCAGTAGCCGTAGTCGTAGTCGATCAGCATGTCGTATGGATTGTCGGGACTGGTGGGGGTGCGATGCGCGTCCCCCAGGGAAGCCTCGAAGCGGTAATAGCAGGACTCGAAGTCCTCGTAGTCATCCGCGCAATCGATCCCCGAGGCCATGTCCAGCGCGTTGCGCACCGTGATGCCGGCCAGTTGAGAGTCCTTCAACTCCGGGATGTAGAACTCGATCGGCCTGCTGACGTCGACCTGACCTCTGTCCTCGAGGATCGCCAGGACGGTCGAGATGAACACCTTGGTGACCGACCAGTAAAGCGGCTTCTCGTACTCCTTCATGCGTGGGTAGGTCTCGAAGACGATCGCGCCCCGGTGGACGATCACCACTCCCATCGTCGTGGAGTGATCACTATGGAGAAAATCGACATAGCGCATCTTCTCTCCATCGGCTATCTCGACCTCGAAATCGGCGATCCTCTGCATCGGCCGATACCTCAGCTCCCGCACCGGTCCGTCGCGATAGACATTCACGCTCGGGTAGAGCTGGTGAAGGTTCTTGAAGTACCAGGCCTGCTGCTCACCGACCACGTCCCACCAGGCGGTGTCGGTCGGCAGGGCGCGGTGCCAGCGGAACGTCTCCTCGACCGTCGAGGCCGCCTGAAACGGCGTGCGCTCAGGAGCAGGGGGGGCAGCGCCGCCGCCACACCCTGCAAGAAGCGCGACGATCAGTGCCGGGACGATCGTTAATTTCGCATTCATGTCTCATCTCCAGGCAATAGAGTTCTCCTTCGACCACGGGTGACGTTGAGCCAAGATTCTCGGGCGACCGCTTTTGTGCTTATCCACTGAAGGACCTCGCAAATGTTCCGCAGTGGATGAAAGCGGCCCATCGCGCTCGAACCCGGGTACTGTGGCGACCGATCGCGCCGGGTTCATCAATCATCAACAGGATCGACACGAGAATGACTCAGGCGAATAAGAACATTCGATTTCACCCCAGTTTGGCAAGCTTGAAGGAGATTGGCAGAAAGCTATGATTGGAACCCATATACGCTTTCCCGACCGCTGGTGTCAATAATCCCGAATCGACGCGGTTTTCTCGGGTCGGCGAATGTCCGCCAGCCATGGACGTGGAACTGGCTTTTATTCCGCTGCCGCGCTCCGCCCGGTGGGAGAAGCAGTAGAATGCGAGGCACACGGTACATTCGTGCGTCCGATTCATATTCCGCAGCGCGGTCCGTGGAGATGTCACGATTCGCTCAGCAGGCCTGGATCCAAGTCGTAGCCGAGGTTCGGACAGGATGAAGATTCATCGAGCGGTCATCATTGCGCTGTTCTTGCTTGTTCTCACCTCTCATCCATCCCGCGCGACCTCTTCATATTCAATGGTTGCGATTCTCGAAAAAGCAGAGATTGAGCGGGTCACCGAATCGTTCCCGATCCCCATCCGCGTCGGGCGATTGGCGCTCGCCGCAGGAGAAGATGGATGGGCCGGCACTCTCAATGATCGCTGGGATTCCAGCAATGCCTTCCGAGGAGGTTTCCGCCAGGAGTTTAAGAACGGGCTGGAGTTTTTCCTCGAGACTGCGGGATTTCAGGTCACGCGCTCCGAGGATGCTTTGCAGGTCAAGGTGACGATCCATCGTTTTGAGGGCAGGAGGCGTATTCACGACGACGGTGGAGATCTTGAGGGAAGTGTCAAACTGAAGCTCGGGGACAAGGTGCTTGCAGAGATACCCCTCTTCGAGAGCCTGAGCTACGAGGATGAATCGGACGAGCGTCCCAGGTTCAAGGAGGAGTTTGGGCTTATCGGATCGATACACTTTAATACGGTGCTTTTCTACCGACTCTCGTTCAGCTTTTTTGAATCGATCGCCGAGGCTCTCCTGGAATCCCGGGAAGCTGTCACCGAAGCGATGAATCCTTCCGGTCGTTATGAGTCCGATCGTGAGGCTCGTGCCACTTCGAATCTGCCGCCGGCGCTCTCGAAGGTGGGTGAGAACAAAGCCCTGCCGGGCAGATCTATATCTCTGGTCTCCGTGCGCTCGATTCCCGACAGAGCAGAGGTCTATCTTGATGGCAGGCTCATCGCCTCCACTCCGGCCGTTGATCTGCCTCTCGACCCAGGCGACTACGTTCTGGTCATCAAAGCACCGGGGTTCAGGGATTGGAAGAGGGAGATTCGTATTCTCAAAGGCGGGAGGATTGCTTTTCAGGCAACCCTGGAGCGGGTTGATCCTTGAGGTCGCCTGTTCGAGCCGGTCACAGCATTCAGTGGGGTAGAAAGAACCCGAGGGGCTTCCGGCGCAGAAGAGAATGCTCGACCATGACCGCTGCGGCCTCGGCGCTGGCGCGAACGTCTTCCCGGAGTGAGGCCAACGACGGGATGGAAGGGTCGAATCGGGTCGCCTCCACCTCTTCGATCGCAGCTCGCATCGTGCGCCGGGCGCGCTGCAGATCGTCCTCGCGGCGCACGACCAGAACCGGCCCCATCGCAGACTGTACTCTGGCATGGATCCGGCGCAATCGGGGTCCATCGATGCGGTCTCTGCCGCCGGGATTCTCCACATCCGGGTTCGCCCCATTCAGATCGCTACCCCGTGCATAGGCAGCCGCCGTGCGGCCTGCGACCGCGCCGAGGACCAATCCTGCTGTAATACCTGATCCATTGAGGCGCAGGGCACCATGAAGACCGGCCGCCACCTCCCCCGCAGCAAACAGACCGTTGATCCGGGTGCGCCCCAGTGCGTCGATCTCAATCCTCCCGATCGCCTGGTGCGCATGGATGGTCATCGGGATGGAATCCCGCTTCAAATCGATCCCCGCACGGCGGAATAGACCGCATGTGAAGGGAATCCTGGCTTCGAGCGTCCTGGCAGGCACCCGGCGACCATCCCACCGCACCTCTCCGCCGGCCGTTCCTGATCCCCGTCGGGAAGCCTTTTCGATCCAGCGGCAGGCATCACGCACCGACAGCAAGTGATCCACCGCGTCTCCGTCGCGCGTTCTCTTCCAGCGCAAGGTGCCTCCGCGGGCATCGGTTAGAGTGCCGGCTGTGAGAATCGGATGAATGAGATAGATGCGTCTCATCCGGCCAACGCTGAGAGGGTAATAGCTGTAGAACTCCATGTTGGTGAGGCGGGCGCCACAGCGCCGGGCGAGAGCGAGCCCGTCCCCGACGATGTCGCGCGGGTTCGTTGTAAACGGAAAAACGTTGCCGGCGCCGCCGGTCGCAATGATGATAGACGGGCTCGCGAACCATTCAAGCCCGCCGTGCGTAAGATCCATCGCGACCACCCCTCGCGCGCACTGACCCTCGCGCGCAATCGATACGACCTGGCACCTGTCCCGCATCGTGACACCCAATTTCCGAGCGGTCAGGCTCAGGCTGCCGAGCAGTGTACGCGCGAATCCTCGCCGGCCGATCAATCCCACGCCCTGATATTGGCCGGTCCAGCGCAATCGCTGGTGCGCACGATGCGCTCCCAAAATCGGTAGGGCGAGCCGCGCGAGGCGCTCGTGCTCGGCCGGGAGGTTGGTGACAAACGACTCGACGACGTCGCGGCTGTTGATGCCCATTCCTGTTCGTAGGTACTCATCCGCGAGTAGCTCCAACCCTCGAGTGGTGTACGGGCCGCTGTTGATCGCGCAGTATTCAATGCCACGTTCAATCTGGGCGGAGCAGCCGCTTTTCCCGACCCGGCCCTTGGAGAGAAGGAGAACCCGAGCCCCCGCCTCGGCCGCGGCGACGGCCGAGCGCAAGGCCGCCACTCCACCCCCGACAACAATGACATCGGCCCGTCCCGCTGGCGCGTGGCTCATCAAGCCCCCGGAATGGTGACGAAACGGAATCCGCGGGATGTTAGATCCTCGATCAATCGTGGCAGGGCATCATTCATCTTCAATCGTCCACAGGCTCGATCGTGCAACAGGATGATCGATCCCGGACGGGCCTTAAGAGAGAGCCGCCGCACGAGGCGATCGGAATCGCGGCTCAGGATATCCATTGATCGAGTCGTCCATGTCACGCAACGCATGCGACGCTCGCGAAGAACAGACCCCAGGAAGAGGTTCTTATGCCCGATCGGCGGCCTCAGAAGCACCGGCCTCCGGCCGCAGGCTCCTTCGATTGCCTCCTGTGCGCGGTCCACTTCTCCTGCCAGGGCGGCGGGACCCAGCATACTGAAGCGTTTGGGATGACTGTAGGTGTGGTTTCCGATCGCATGGCCTCGTGCCGCGATATCTGCCGCGAGCTCGGGGTAACGCTCCACTTCGTGACCGATGAGGAAAAAGGTCGCCAATACGTTGGCCCGTTGCAGGTGTTCGAGGACGCGTGGGGTCGTCTCCGGATCGGGACCGTCATCAAAAGTCAGCGCGATCTCAGGCTGACCCGGTGTGGAATGAAAATCGACCTCAGTGTCTACCCAGGCCTGGCCACCGGAGCGGAGGAGAGAGCGGGTCATCGCAAGGTGGAACACGAGCGCCGGTCCCGCGGCCATTCCCATGCCGACGACACCGGGGCTGAATATTCCCAGAATGGCGGCCCCGGCAGTACCGACCAATGGCGCGTGGGTGGCCGCGAGCGTCATCGCGAGGCCTCCATGGGAGGTCATGCGTTGCTGCAAATAGTGCCGGATGACAAGTATGCAGATCCGTGCGGTATCCGCCCAGGGACGGAAGTGACTCGTGGGGCGGCCATCCACAAAGCGGACGTGGACAGGCAACGGCCGCATGTCCCAGTCGATCGCCCGCGCTTTCACCAGAATTTCCGCTTCGGTTTCATAGCGAGTACCGCATAGACTCAGGCTACGAAGCAGCTTGATGGGATAGAGGCGCAGACCGCACTGCGTGTCGGGAAGCCGCACGCCAGCCAGCAGTTTAAGCGCCAGGTTGGAGAATTGGTTCCCGAGTCGGCGAGCCACGGGTGCCCGCTCGAGAGCGTCTCGTCTCCAGCCGACCCACATCGTGTGGGGCGACCCGCGGTGAGCCTCCAGGAAGGCGGGAAGGTCCTCGGCTTCGTGCTGACCATCCCCATCCACAGTGAGGAGGCCCGAGTATCCGCCACGGAGAGCCTCGCTTGCCGCTGTTCTGATCGCCATGCCTTTGCCTCGATTGCGGTCGTGTCGGAGCAGCCGCGCTCCGGCGGCGCGGGCTTGATCAGCCGTGGCGTCTTCCGATCCATCGTCCACGACGAGCACATCGGGAGCGTAGGAGAGGCACTGCTTAACGACGCTCCCGATGGTTCGGTCGCAGTTGTAGGCTTGAATGGCAACGAGGACTCCACGACCCGCTTCTGAGGACATGCACCCGCTCTATTTCGGACCGGAGAGACGGCCCGGATCAGTGCGTAGGGTCACTCTGCCCGATGCGAGCAGCGTACCGTCTTTGAGCCGGGCGGTGCACCGGCACCGTATGAAGGGGCCAAGACGCTCCGCGATCCGGCTGCGCATGATAATCCTCTCGCGCATGCCTGGTGATCGATGCCAGCGCACTCGATCCAGGCCGGCGACCATCAACACGGGCGGCGGCTCTCCGTCCGATCCAGGCGCATCAAGCAGGAGTCCACACGTTTGAATCATCGCCTCGAGAAGAAACGCGTCCGGCAGGGCGCCGGAATGCATGGGTCTTTGCGTCAGCTCAGCAGGATCCAGACAGGCCACGACGCGACGGCCCGGCCGGCTCTCGAGCACTCGATCCACGAAGCGAAATTCGGGGCCGTGCGGGAGCCGCGGCGCCCCGGCCCGGTTCATGCATTCTTCTCCGGTCCGTGCGTGAGGATATAGTCGGCGAGGGCATTGACCGTGGCGAGGGCGGTCGCCGCGACTTCCGCATCCTTAATCCGAACTCCGAAGCGGCGCTCGATCGCTACGATGAGCTCCAGGATATCGATTGAATCAAACCCTAATCGAGCCCCGGTCAGCGGAAGATCGTCTCCCACCTCCTCCGGTTTCACGTCCTCGAGCCGGAGTTCCCGAACAATCATTTCCCGGAGATCGCGTTTGACTTCATCGCGCGTCATCAAGACGAACGCTCTTGCTCCCAGATGGGATAGAAATTAAACCATTGGTCCGGGTATTCCGCGACGGCACCCTCAATGCATCGCGCGATCTGGCTCGTGGCCTGGATCAGATCGCGCGCCGGGTCAGAAGTGCGGGTCACCATGATCGGAGGGTCGATACGGAGTTTCACACTGTTGCCCGATTCCATGACGACGAAGCACGGAATGATCGGAACGCCGGCGGCGCGGGCGAGGCTCGCGGGACCTAGCGGCAGTGACACCGGAGCACCGAACATCGGCAAACGCGCCTGCATCGCCCCGGCGTTTCGATCGGCCTGAACGGCGACAATCCCTCCGTTGCGCAGGGCTGAGAGAAGCTCGACGCTGACGAAAGGGTTCCTGTTGATCCAGTGGACGCGCACACCGTCGATGACCCGTAGCTTCTCGTACACGCCCTCAATCGATCTGTCGCCATCCTCCATCATCACCACGTGCACCGGGCGGCCGCTCAGCGTCAGCAGTCGAATGCCCATCTCCCAGTTTCCCAGATGGGCAGTGGCGACCACCGCGCCCCTACCTTCGTCCAGCACGCGCGCCAGCACCGCGCGGGCGTTGTCGTAGTTGATGACCTTCTTCGTAAGGCGTGTCTCTGAAAGCCCATTCAGCTCCATGCGGGCGACCATGAATCGGCCGAAATTATAAAACAGCGAGAACGATCGACGGCGCAATCGGAACCCTCTCTCCGCACAGATACGCCGGAGATTGACCATACTTGCATTTCGCTCGTGCCCCATGGCAACGTAGCATAGCATCGTGGTGACAAAGAGGGCCGTCGCCGCGAGTGGACGGGGAAGCCTGGGCATGATGGTACGAATCAGATAGAGGGACAGGCGATTATTCCACCCGTGATGGGACCAACGCCGTTCAGGCACGGTAGCTGCGCTCTGCATGATGATGAAGGCGTGAGATACTTCGCCAACTGGTACCGTAGGCTAGTCCACCCTTTGAAAGGATGTCAAGCCTCGAAATGCCCTCCTGACGGGCGTTCCGGCTGATCCCATGGTTCATCGAATGCTCGCCGCTATTGCGGCACTCGTTCTCCGGCGGCCTCGATCGGTTCTGGTGGCGGCGGCACTTCTCACGCTCCTGGCCCTCTACGGCGCACGTGGCGTGGCTCTTCTCACAGATCTGGGACAGCTTCTCCCGCGCCAGGGAGAGGCCAGCTCCAACCTGCGTGCATTTCTGCAGCGGTTCGGCACTGGCGATCGGCTCATGATCTCGATCTCTTATCCCTCCGGGGTCCCCGCCGATATCGAGGTCCTGGATGACACCGGAGGTGCTGTAGTCGAACGTCTGCAAAAGAGCGGATTGTTTCACTCAATCAGCGATCGCGTCGAAGAAGATCGGATCATACAGACATGGCGTTTCGGGCTGGATCACCTGCCGGCGCTGATCGATGTGGAGCGACTGCCGGACTTCGAGGAACGGCTCTCATCGCCCGGCATGCGTTCCGCGTTGATACGCCTGCGAAGGAGCCTCCTCTCTCCCGCCTCATTCGCCGCAAAACTGATGGCACGCGACGATCCTCTTGGACTCGGCCAATTCCTGCCCCGATCCTCCGTCCAGAGTATCGGTGGCTTCGGGTTCGATTTGAGCGAGGGCCTGTTCCTGTCGCCCGATCGTACGGCCCTCCTCGTCCTCGGGCAGCCGGTACGATCCCCTCTCGACTTCGAGTTCAGCCGCCGACTCCTCGATGAGGTGAATGCCGCAATCGCGGCGGTCGAGACAGCGCGACGAGCGAAGGGTGCAGGCTCACAGCTCGAGTACCGTGTCGCCGGCGGATATCGACAGTCACTCGAGGATTCTACGACGATGCGACATGATCTCATTTTGACGGCTTCGGTTTCACTCGGCGGGGTCCTTCTCCTCTTCCTGCTCGTCTTCCGTCGTCTGGGAGTCCTTCTGCTGGTCGCCGCTCCTCTTGTCATGAGTGCTTGCTGGACGTTCGGCCTGGCGTCTCTTTTTCCGGGACATCTGAATGTCATTACGGTGGGATTCGCGGCGATCCTTTTCGGCCTGGGAGACGATTCCGCTCTCCATCTCTACAACCACTTCGCGGAGAGTGCTTCATTGGGCGCCCGGGTGGAAGACGCGGTTCGAGGAG
>JAPUIN010000376.1 GCA_027297005.1 Acidobacteriota bacterium | reverse complement strand
AGCGCTCCGGGACGCGGGCTTCAGACGGCGCGCGAGATCGACGAAGCGAACGGCGCCGAATTCTTCGACGAGAAATACGTCACTGTGCGGCTCGACGCCATCCGCCGGGATACCGACCGGCGGCGTGCCGCCGCCGCACGGGGCGAGGGGGGTGCCCGCGAGGAGGCTGGCGCGCGTACGGGAGGGGAGGCGAGCCACATCGCGCTCGTCACATTGCGCGGCGCCGGCGGCCGGCCACCGGCCCTGACCCGGGACGCCATCTATCAGATCGGCGACGCATTCCGCCGGCTCGAGAGCGATCCGCGGGTGGCGGCCGTCATCCTGACCGGAGAGGGGAGCGTCGCCTTCCTGGCCGGGCAGGACCTGCGCCAGCTGTACGACGACGTCGAGGACATCGACGCCGCCCTCGTCATCGCGCGCGACGCGCAGAAGATCCTCGACGCGGTCGAGGCGTTCCCCCGTCCCGTGATCTCGGTCGCCAACGGCGTCGCCCTCGGCGGCGGCCACGAGCTGTTGATGGCGACCCACTACCGCATCGGCATCCGCACCCCCCGCGTGCGGCTCGGCCAGCCCGAGGTTGTCCTCGGCCTCATTCCCGGATTCGCCGGCACCCAGAGGCTGACCCGATTGCTGATCGACCGCCTGGGGCTCGAGCGCGGCGTGCGCGAATCGCTCGACATGGTCCTGACCGGTCGCCACTACGAGGTGGACGAGGCGCTCGAGCTCGGGCTGCTCGACGAAGTGGTCGAGGCCAATGCCCTCGAGCGGGCCTACGACATGGCACGTGAACATGCCGCCGCGATCCGCACCGGCCGGCGCGATCTGCTGACGCTGGCCCATGAGGGTCGGAGGAGCGCGCGCCGGGCCTGGAGCCGCCCGGTGGATCTGCCCGAGCGATTCCTCGACGGCGACGAGCGGATCGAACTGATCCTGCGCCAGTCGCGGGCGCCCGGGATCGGGCGCGAGGTCCCGGTCGTGCGCGCCATCGAGGCGACGCTCCTGGGCCTGCGCGAAGGGTTTGAAGCGGGTTGCAAACGCGAAGCGTGGCTGTTCGCCTCCCTCGTCGTCGATGAACGGTATGGCAGGAAGGGGATTCGGAGATTTCTTGAGCGGCAGGAGCCGGCACCGTTGCCGACGCGCCGTACCGAGCCATTATCCCGAGGGAGGTGAGAGTCGTGAAGGGCAGGACGAAGGGCGGGGAGAAGATGGAATCGACCGGTACGAAGCGGGACGACAGGAAGCGCGAGGAGAAGGGGCGCGCAGGCTCTCATCACCTGTTTGACCCCGGTCAGTTCAGGGGCCAGGTCGTCATGGTGACCGGCGGCGGGAAGGGAATCGGGTCGGGCGGCATTGGCTACAACGTCGCGATGGCATTCGCGCGCGCCGGAGCCAGGCTCGTCATCATCGGCCGCACCGAAGAGAAGCTGCGTAAGACGGCGGCAGACGTCCGGTCGATCGGCGGCGAAACGCGGTATGTCGTCGGGGACGTCAGCGATCCCTCGGCGCTGCAGCGGCTATTCGCCGCAACCGAAAGTGCCTACGGCCGGCTCGATGTGCTGGTCAATAACGCTGGCGTGTCGGGAGAGGTGCGCGCGCTGGTGCGCATCCCGAACCGCAACTGGCGCTATGCCTTCAACGTCCACGTGCACACCATGGTGACCATCCGCATGGCCGCGGAGATGATGAAGGCGAAAGGGATCAAGGGAACGATCCTGAACGTCGGCACCTACTTCACCTCACCGAACCGGCATTCGGTCCGTCCCTACCCATTTCGAACGCCCTACACGGCGGCGCAGGCCTGGAAGCTCGAGCACTCCAGGGCGGCCTCCTGGAGTTTCGCCAGAGACGGTATCCGGGTCATGGCGATCAACCCCGGCCCGGTCGAGGGGGGGCGGATCGATTCGATCGTCTACCCTCTCGGCGCACTGGAGCGTGGTCTCTGGGGCCGGGACGTGGCGGCGGCCGACATTCGTCGCAAGACGGAGGATATGCACCCGGCGGGCCGCTTCCTGCAGCAGCAGGACGTGGCGTGCTCGATCCTCGCGCTGGTCTCGGGTGAGCTACGGGAAGCGGCCAACGGATCGGTCGTCGAATTGTCGGGCGGACTGGACTATCGCGTTCCGCCACAGGTGGCTCCGCCTCTGCTGGGCGGCGGCGTGCCCGATCTGAGCGGCCGGCGCGTGCTCCTGATCGGGCGTCCAGGTCGAAAGCAGGCGACGACGCTGGTGCTCGCCCTGACCGGGTGCGGCGCCGAGGTCGTCCTCGCCGCTCCCGATGCGGACGACATCCTCTCCGATCTCGCCGGAGGGTGCGCGCCATCCGAATACGGTGACGGGCAGAAAGCGCTGCTCGGCAGGGTGACGGCGGTTCAGCTCGATCCTGGCAATGAGGAGGCGGTGGTCCGGTTCTTCGATCGGCTCACCGGCGGCGACAACGGCGGATCCAGACCGGGCGACGGAAACGGAGAGGCGGCGGTCCCGGAGATCGATTCGATCATCGTCCTCACAGGTGATCCGGGCAGAAGGCGGGATCTCTATGAGATGACGCTTGAGGACGAGGGGACCTGGAGGGAGCGGTTCGCCATAGAACCGGCCTCCCTGCTGCGCTACTCCACGGCTGCTCTCCTCCTGCAGGGGAACCGTCGCGCCGGGATCGAGGACGAGCGCTTTCAGCTGCTGCGCACATTCATCCCGTTGCTCGAACGTCAGCGTGGAGTCCCCACGGCCGGGGGAACGATCGAGAGGGTGCCGGGTGGCTGGCGCGCCGAAGAGGAGATTCTCCTGCAGGCCGGAGCGCGCCGATCGGCCGGCAACCTCATGGTCGTCGGCCCGTCCCTGACCCGGGATGACGGAGACGAGGCGCCGATGATCCAGGTGGCCCGTGCCGCGTTGCAGTCGATGGTGGTGTCGGTGGCGACCGAGCAGGGCTCGGCGCGATCGGCGATCCGGGTCAATGGCATTTTCCCCGGCACCGAGACCGGGGCGGCCGATGCGTCGAAGACGGCGAGGGTCGTGCTGCGTCTCGCCTCGTCGCTTGCCGGCTGCATCTCCGGGATGATCTACCATCCGGACGATCGGAACGCGTTGATCGGCGATCCTGGACCGCTCGCGGGGAAGACCGCCGTCGTGACGGGGGGTGGCCGCAATATCGGCCAGTCGATCTCATTGAGGCTCGCGCGGGAGGGGGCGGCCGTCGTCCTTGCCGGGCGGGGCCAGGTCGACCTGGATCTCACCGCACGCACGATCGAGGCGCTCGGTGGCCGGGCGCGTGGCGTTCCGGCCGATATCGCGTTTCCGGGGGATCGCAAGAAGCTGATCGAGGCGGCACGCGGTCTACAACCCGGCTCGGGCGCGACGGGTGGGGTCGACCTCTGGGTTAACAACGCCGGCGTCGGCGGCGCCTTCGCCACACTCGATCAAATCGAGCTCGACGGAGCGTCGCAGTGGCATCAGACGCTGGCGATCAACTTCACCGGCGCGTGGCTGGGTATGGCGCGCGCCATCCTCGACATGCGCAAGCGCGGCGTGCACGGCGGCATCGTCAACATCAGCACCTTCTATGCCGATCAGCCGTACGTGTTCCGCATTCCCTACACCGTTCCGAAAATGCTGCTGAAGACCTGCGCCTCCCTGCTGGCCGATCCCCTGCGGCGACACGGGCTGTATATCACCGACATCCGGCCGAGCCTGATCGACGGGCCGCGGTTCCAGTGGGTGGCGAAGAATTACACCGAGCATTTTCAGCGCCAAGGGATCGAGGATCCGGCCTCCGATCCCGAGATTCAGGAGTGGTTCCGCCGGCAGATCCCCAAAACGGCGCCGGGCCCCGGCGACGTGGCGGAGGCGGTCTACTTCGCCACGCAGCGCGGGCTGTCAGGCTCCGGGCAGCAGATGGAGGTCTCGACCCTGCCGATCTCTCAGGATACGTTGCCGTCGGGCGGCTCCGAGATCGGAGGACCGGGGCGCACGGTCGTCATCGTCTCGACCGCGCGTACCGACGCCGAAATCGACCGGACCGGCGCCATGGTGGCCTGTTCGCTGGAGTCGGGCTCGAGCCGCGTGATCGTGGCGGCCGACGACGGCATGATGGCGCGCCTCGTGCCGCGACTGTCGCGCCGACCCTCCGCATCCCCCTGGTGGAACCTGACCATCGCGCCGCACAGCGAGGGCCGGCTCGAGTTCCAC
>JAPUIN010000375.1 GCA_027297005.1 Acidobacteriota bacterium | reverse complement strand
ACGAGGTTCTCGACCGGGTCGGCCTCATGGATCGGATGGATCACAAGCCGACCGAGCTCTCCGGGGGCCAGATGCAGCGCGTCGCCATCGCGCGCGCGCTCGCCATGGATCCCGACATCCTGCTGGCCGATGAGCCGACCGGAAACCTCGACACCACGTCGGGACGCGACATCATGACCCTGTTCAACGAGCTGTGGGAACAGGGCCGCACCGTCCTCGTCATCACGCATGATCCCGCGCTCGCCAAACGCGCCTCCCGCCAGGTGGAGATCCGCGACGGATTGATCACGCGCGACTCCGGCCGCGATCACTGAGCGGATCTGCGTTCAGAACACTTCGCTCGCAGCCTCCGTCGCCCGATCGAGCGCGCGGTGGACGCGGTTCGATTCACGCAGCAGACCGACCCGTATGAATCCAGCTTCGTCGCTATCCGGATCGATGGTTTCGAGTCGCTCCGCACCGCTCAGGCAGGGAAACAGCGTGAGGAGGAAGGCCGGATCGTGCCGGTAAGGGCCCACGCAAGTGTAGAGCACCGGATTCAGGGCGCGTGAGATCGCCATGAACGTTTCATTGAGGCGTGCCGCCTTCTCGCCCGTGGCCCCGACCGAGCGAGACTGCAGCGCCAAGATCGCTTTCTCGAATTCATCGATCCGCCGAATGGTCGGGGCGAAGTCCCACCGATCTCCGGCGGTCTTCGCGAGGGTCTCGACCGCCTCACGCATCTGGCGGGCGACAGGCCCGAAGTTGAAGGGCAGGCTCTCGCGGGTCAGCAGAGGCCACAGGACAGCCAGGTAGAGTCTCGTGTCCCGCACCAGCAGGTCCCGGTCGGCCTTGTCGAGCGAATCCTCCGTCGTGTGCCACCAGTACCCGTAGGCCGACCCGCCCGCATCCTTCGCGCGGTCGGGATGATCAGCAGGGATCGCGGGATAGAGAGTCACCGAAGGCAGGCCGATCCCCCAGAACGATTCGTCGTTGTAACGCATACTGCGGATCGACCCGATCCGTGTCCCCATCTGCGTTTCGAGGACCGCCTCCAGATACTCCTTCGCCTCGAACATCCCCTCCGGCTCGATCGCCGTCGCGCTGCGGACGCCGGGAGAGTCAATCGCCATGTAGGCGATACCGTTTTCGTGGAGATCGTCAAAGAAGTGATCCGCGTACCAGGTCGACCCCGCGTAGCGGCCGGTCGAATGCCCGGGCCACCAGGCGACACGCAGGCTGCGGCGCAACGACCCGCGATGCTCGTGAACCACGCGCGCGATCTCCAGAAGAGAGGCGTTTCCGGTGGCGCTGTCGGTCACCCCCTCGTGCCACGAGTCGAGGTGGTTCGCGATCAGGACGAAGCGTTCCGGCTCCACCGTCCCGCGAATCTCGGCGACCAGAAGCGGGATGGTCTTCCAGGCGGTGTCGGTCCGCGCCTGCAGGCGCGCCGTCACCGTATCTTCTTCCAACAGCGCTTCGAGGCGCCGCCCGTCCTTCTCGTTCCCCGTCACGATCGGGATGCCGGGAAACTTCCCGGCATCGGCCGGCGTCGGGTTTCCCCAGACCGGCGAGACGATCATGTTGACCAGGCGCGGTGAGGGGGCGATGCAGACGGCGCCGATCGCGCCAGCTCGCTCCGCCATCTCGATCAACTCCGGACTGGGATACCCACGCAGCAGCACGATCCGTTCGCGACCATCGACACCGGAGAAATCCTCCGGGCGGGTCGTCACGACGGCGGGATCGCGCGGTCCGATGTAGATGAGCGGCGCCGTCAGCCCGCCATCGGTGGTGGAGGTACTGAACGACGGTGTGATCACCGAGAGGCCGAAGCGCTCGGGTGCGATCATTTCGAGAGAGGCCGAGACCGGGACGCTGAGGTAGGTGCGGATCTCGTGCATCCGATACGGCACACCGAATCTCGCGAGCGCACTCTCCAGTTGCTCGGCTGCCCGGCGCTCTCCCACGCTCGACGAGGTCCGGTCGATTTCCGAGAAGCTCTCGACGATCGGCCACATCGCATCCGCCTTCACGTCGGCCAGGACGGCGTCCATGCCGGCTTCACCGGTATGGGGCGCCGGACCCTGCTGGCAGCCGACCATGAGGATGGCCAGGAATATCTGGAGAGCGCTCGCGACGACTTTCAATTGAACGCGGGGCATTCGCATTTGTCTACCCCCATAGAAAACCGCCATATTGCACTCCGCCGTCTCCGAAGGGGACAGATCACAAGAGGAGACGGCCACCGGCACCGCCTTCTTCTACGGCGGGTCGATCGGGCTGCGCTGCGAGCTGACCAGCAGGTTCTATCTCGAGTCGGCCTTCAACGAGGTCTGGACCGACTTCGACCGTGTCGGGACGGAGAGCTTCTCAGAGGACCGCTTCAACCTGGGCTGGAGGTTCTGAGCCAACGATCTCAATCGCCGGTCGCGGCCACCACGGAATCGGACCCGCCTCCCTTGACGTGCTCGTCGTACCAGGCCAGGTATTGTTCCTGAACGTGCTTCCTGTGCCTGTACGTCCAGCCACCGTGGTACTCACCGGGGTAGACGACCAGCCGGGTCGTGACCCCCAACCTCTTGAGGGCCTGGTAGAGCTGCTCCGAGTTCTGGACCGGGACATTCCAGTCTTTCTCACCACCGACGAACAGGGTGGGGGTGGTCACGTTCTCGATGTGATTGAAGGGTGAAAGACGATCCCACAACTCGCGATTCTCCCACGGCAGGCCGATCTCATCCTCGTACCAGTGTTGATACTGGTCATGACCGTAGTTGGCGGTGTAGAGCGCCGAGCCGGCGCCACTCGCCGCCCCCTTGAAGCGCCCGGTCTGCGTGATCAGGTAATTGGTGAGTATCCCCCCGTACGAGTAACCGCCGACTCCCAGCCGCTCCGGGTCGGCGTAGCCGAGCTCGATCGCATGATCGACCGCCGCCAGCACGTCACGATAATCCTTCTCGCCCCAGCCACCACGAAGGCCCTTCCCGAACTCCTGGCCGTAACCGGTCGATCCGCGCGGATTGGATCGGACGACGACATAGTCGTTGGCGGCGAAGAGCTGCGCCTCGAACGAGAATCCATAGTCGTACTGCCCCTGCGGTCCCCCGTGGATTCGCAGCAGGGTCGGGTAGCGGAACGAGGGGTTGAAGGACGGCGGGGTGGTGACGAATCCTTCGATCTCCAGTCCGTCGTGGCTCTTGAAGTGGATCTCCTCGGTCTGCCCGAGAATGAGCGTCGACATGAACTCGTCATTGACCCGGGTGATCTGGCGCAGCTTGCCATTTTCCGCCACGAAGATCTCGCTGGGCCGTTTGGGCGTGCTGACCATCGCGACGAGGGTGCCGTCCCGGCTGACCGAAAACCCCGTAGCCCTCAAGCGTCCCACGATCAACCGTTTCACGCTTCCTCCGGAGGAGGCGATCCTGGCGATGTGCCGCTCGCCGCTGTCCTCGAGACCGAAGTAAATATGCTTTCCGTCCTCTGAGAACCGCAGTGCGGAGACGTTGCGGTCGAGATCCCGGGTCAGGAGATTCGGGTCGCCCCCTTCGAGGGAGATCGTCGTCAGATGTCCCGTAGCGTAATATCCGGCATGGAGGTCCGGGCTGGAGATGTACGCGATCATCTTCCCGCCGGGATGCCAGACGGGCGATCGGTCCCCGCCCTCACTTGACGTTACCCGGATCAGGTTCTTTCCCTTGTCGGTGTTGTCGGCATCCACGATCCAGATGTCGGAGTTGGTGCTGGCGTCGGGCTCCTCGGTGCGGTTGCTGACGAACGCGATCACTTGACCGTCGGGAGACCACTTCGGGGAGGAATCGTCATAATCGCCCGAGGTGATCTGGGTCAGCTGCTTGGTCTCGACGTCGTAGACATAGATGTGCCTGCGGAGGCGATCGAGGTATCCGACATAGTCGGCCTTGAACTGCAGGCGATCGATGACCCAGGGATCCTGCATCCTCGGATCATGCGATGAGGACTTCTGCTTGTCTTTCGATTCCGGTTTCTGATCGCGGATGACGAGAACGAGCTTCTTCCCATCGGGTGACCACTCAATCGATCCGGCCCCGCGCTCGACCTCCGTGACCTGTCGCGCCTCTCCTCCATGCTCGAGATCGAGCGACCAGACCTGGGTTTTCCCACCGTGGCGGGCGGACAGGAAATAAAGAACACGCCCCCCATTCCCCCACTTGGGGGCCCAGGACGAGGTTTTTCCGCTCGTCATCGGGATCGGTTCGCCGCCTGCAGTGGGGACCATCCAGATCCGGGTGAGAGAACTCTCCTCCTCGTAATTGGATGTGGTGACGGTATAGGCCATCCGCCTGCCGTCGGGGGAGAGTCGGGGGCTGCCGACCTGCTGGATGCTGAACTGATCCTCGATTCTCAGGACGCGGGGGCTTTTCTGCGATTCAGCCCCTCCCGCTGATGTGGCAGAGTCATCCCGGGCATGGGACACGGGGATCGCCGATAGAAGAATGACCGTCAAAGCGGCTGCGATACGTATGCGCATGGCGAGGGTCTCTCCCTGGGGTTGCCGGCCCGAAGGGGCCGCTCGCAATCCGATCATTCGGACTCGCGGCGGCCACAGTCCCCTGCCGGACGGACTCCGCTGATTTCAGGACACTCCAAAATGTCGATTTCAACGGAAGATTACCCCTCGCTTCCCGTCGGGTCAAGAGCGGTGGTGTGACTGCTGACCCTCGATCGCGCAGACTCCGAGGTTGGCGGCCGGTCGGAGATCAACCGTCCGTAATTCGGATGGTGAGACCGGCGAGAACGCCCGGGCGTGAAACACGGCGCCGGGTCAATCGTATCCCAGGGCCAGCAGGCGATCGTCATCGAGACCAAAGTAGTGGGCCAGCTCGTGCAGGACGGTAATCCGGATCTGCTCGCGTAATTCCTTCCTGCTGCGGCTCATCCGTTCCAGCGGCCCTCGGAAGATATAGATGCGATCCGGCAGGGCGGGCACCTCGCCGAACGATCGATCCGGAAGCGGAGTGCCGACGTACAGGCCGAGCAGTGGCTCGTCGGAATCATCCCCCGCCAGGAGCTCCGGGGACGGCTCCTCTTCGACGATGATCTGGATGTTCCGCGCCGCCTCCCGGAATCGCTCCGGAAGACGAGCGATGACCTGTTCGATCTGCTGCTCGAAAACGTCGCGGTCCCGAGACTCAATCATCAATCTGGGTCATCCGTCGCGGGTCATCAATCTCGATCCGTATGCAGCAGATCGGTACGGGGTTCTCACTTTTGACCTTGTGTCATCTGAGCCACCTGCTCGTCATGTGAATATAACGCACTCCTGAGGAGGATAGCGCCAGTCCGGCGGCGGGAGCGGTCCTGGCGAGAGGCCGCGTTGCGCCGCGCAGGTTACTTCGCCTAAAATGACAGAAAATATCGTAGCGATCTTTTGAAGAGAGGCACCAACATGACTCCCGAGGAAGTCCTCAGCCATCCGTCCAGTGTGCTCACCCGAGATCAGCGTCAGTTCTACTTCGAGAACGGATGGCTCTTGCTCGAGAAGATTGTGCCGGCTAAGTGGAACGAGCGGCTGCGCGCCGCTGCCGCGAAGATCGTCCACGCCACCCGCTCCATGACGCAGTCGAGCCCGGCGATCGAGGTGATGCCCGACCACACAGCGGATCACCCGCTCGTATCGCTCGTCTCCTCGCCCGAAGACCTTCAGCCCGCGTTCTGGGAGTTTCTCTCGGGGTCGATCCTCACGGACGTCGTGTGCGACCTGCTCGGCCCGGGCGCGCGCTTCCGCTGGGCGGCCCTGCCGTTCAAGGTGGCGGGCCCGGTCGATCCCTGGCACCAGGACATGGTCTACGACCTTCTCGACGGCGCCGGCCTGTTCGCCGGGATCCACCTCCACGACTGCGGGCCGAGGCAGGCCCGGCTCATGCTGATCCCGGGGAGCCACCGCGGTGAGCTCTTCAG
>JAPUIN010000374.1 GCA_027297005.1 Acidobacteriota bacterium | reverse complement strand
CATTGTCGGCCGCCTGATCGTGCTCCCCCTGCAGGACGCGGATCTTGACCGCCGCCTGATTGTCTCGCGTCGTCGTGAAGACCTCCTGCCTCGAGGTCGGGACCGTCGTATTGCGATCGATGATGCGCACGAATATCCCACCGATGGTCTCGATGCCCAGCGAGAGTGGCGTAACGTCCACGAGCAGCGGCCCCTCGTGGTCCCCGGCCAGCATCGCGGCCTGGGTGGCGGCGCCGATCGCAACCACCTCATCGGGGTTGACGCCCTTGTGCGGCACCTTGCCAAAGAGGTCCGCGACCATCTTCTGAACCAGCGGCATGCGCGTCTGGCCACCCACGAGCAGGACCTGGTCGATCCCGGCGGGCTCGAGATTGGCGTCCTCCAGCACCGTCGAGCAGAGCTCCACGGTCCGCTCGAGCAGATCGCTGATCAGGTCCGTGAACTGCTCCCGCTCGATGATCACGCTCATGTGGAGCGCCTGGCCCTCGGCGTCGGCGGCGATGAACGGCAGGTTCACCTCCGTCGACTGCACCTGCGAGAGATCGCACTTGGCCTTCTCCGCCGCATCCTTGAGCCGCTGCAGCGCCATCGTGTCATCGGTGAGCGTGATCCCCTCCTGCTCCTCGAACTCGCGCAGCAGGTACTCCACGAGGCGCCGATCGAAATCCTCGCCGCCCAGGGCCGTATCGCCACCCGTTGCCAGCACCTCGATCACCCCCTTGCCCATCTGCAGCACGGAGACGTCGAAAGTGCCGCCGCCCAGGTCGTAGACGGCGATGATCTCCGGCTCCGAGCGATCGAAGCCATAGGCGAGCGCCGCTGCGGTCGGCTCGTTGATGATGCGCAGGATCTCGAGCCCAGCGATCCGACCCGCGTCGCGTGTGGTCTGGCGCTGTGCATCGTTGAAGTGAGCCGGCACCGTAATGACGGCTTCCTGCACCTGCTCCCCAAGGTACTCCTCCGCGATGCGCTTCATCTCGCGCAACACGATCCCCGACACCTCCGGAATCGTGTAGACGCGGTCACCGACGTATACGCGCGTATCGTTGTTGGGGCCGGCCCTGAGCTCGTAGGGCAGCAGCGTCCGGGTTCGAACGACCTCGGGCGAGTCAAAGTCCCGGCCGATCAGGCGCTTGGCCGCATAGACGGTGTTGCGGGAGTTCGTGATGGCCTGGCGTTTCGCGAGGTGGCCGACCAGACGTTTGCCATCCTCGGTCACTGCGAACATCGAAGGGGTGGTCTTGTACCCGCCGGTATTCGGGATCACGACCGGCTGGCCGTCCTCCATCACCGCGACGCACGAATTGGTTGTTCCGAGATCGATACCTATGACACGGCTCATGTGATTCCCCAGGGCGGCTCAGGATCTCTGGATGACCCCGATCTCCGCCTTTGCTTCCCGGTCACCCGGATCCAGTTCCCAGACCCGCCAAAACTGCTTCCTTGCCCGCTCCTCCTGTCCAGCCGCCCGGTAGGCGTAGGCCAGAGTCTTGTGAAACCGCGGCTCGTCCTCGGACAGCGAGACCGCACGGCGAGCGAACTCCAGCGCCATCGAGGGCTCATCGAGCCCCAGATCGAGCTCCGCGATCTGATGGGCGAGATCGGCGTTGGCCGGCTCCAGCTCGGAGGCCTGCCGCAGGAGGGCGGAGGCCCCGCTGGCGTCCTGGCGCTCGAGCAGCGAGCGGGCCTGGCGACGCAGGCCCATCACCTTGGCCGAATTGAGCTTCGGCAACAGCTCGGCCAGCGCCGCACGAACCTCACTCCTGCCTGGATCGAACGCGAGCGCGAGACGGAACAACCGCGCCGCTCCTTCGAGGTCCCGCTTGCCCAGCAGGACCTGCGCGGCCTCGAAGTTCTCTCCCGCTCGCTGCTTTCCGCTCGCGAGCTGACCGACCAGGCGCTCCAGGCTCCCGCCCTTGCGCTTCAAGCCGGCGCGGGAGCGCAGCGACGTTTGCGGGGCCCGCGCTGGGGAGACCTCTGCGGCGGAGCTCATCCTGGCCTGGACCGGGGCAATGCTGCGATCGTAGTCGGCGCGCAGGGCCGGGTCCCGCAGCACGTCGTTCGCGACGATGACGCGCTTGTAGATCTCGCTGAGCAGCGACGTGTAGGGGCCCAGCTCCTTGTTGAAATACCGATCCGGATGGAAGCGCCTCGAGCGCTCGAAGAACGCCTCGCGGATCGCAGTCACGTCCGCAGCTCGCGTCAGGCCCAGGATCCCGTAGTAGTCGAGGCGAGGCAACTGGTGCGCAAAGGCACGGATCTCCTCCTGGAACTCCTCGGAGATCCCCAGGTCAGACGCACCGTCCTCGTCACCACTCAGCATCCCGTCACCGCGCGTATCAAGTCCCACGGCTGGCTCCACATGAGCACGCATTCTGCCCTCGGAAGAAGCTACATCTACGCACCCAGATCATCGGGACCAGACGGAGAAAAATTGAGGCAGACTGGCGGATACGAGCACTTCTGCCGGGAAGGGTCGTCCGGACGTCAGGTCAGCAGCGCCTCGAGGACCGCCTTCTGGACATGCAGTCGGTTCTCCGCCTGCGCGTAGACCAGCGACCGGGGCGACTCCAGGACCTCGGCTGTGATCTCCTCGCCACGGTGGGCAGGCAGGCAGTGCAGGATGCGGACATCGGGCGGCGCCAGCGCCACCAGCTCGGCGTTCACCTGGTACGCGCGAAAGACACGTGCCCGCACCTCGGACTCGCTCTCCTGGCCCATGCTCGCCCATACGTCCGTGTAGAGGAACGCGGCGTCCTTGACCGCACTACGTGGGTCGGTCTCGAGACGGATCTCGCCGCCCTCGGCACGCGCACGCTCGACTCCCCAGGCGACGATCTCGGCGTTGGGCGCGTACGCCTCGGGCGTGCAGACCGTGAGGCGCAGGCCGAGGAGGCCAGCGATGTGGATGAGGGAGTGGGCCACGTTGTTGCCA
>JAPUIN010000373.1 GCA_027297005.1 Acidobacteriota bacterium | reverse complement strand
ATCTGAAGGGTTGGGACGTCGCGCGCAGTTACCTGAGGGCCCAGGAGCTCGCGCGCGAGGCGCTGACGTTTGACGAACAATTTGCCGAGGCGCACGCGCTGCTCGCCCTCGCGCTGGCCGCCCAATACACCCACATGAAGGAGCCCTCCAGCATCCTCGAGGCGGAGGAGGTAGCCGCCCGCGCCGTGCAGCTCTCTCCGGCGCTACCCGAGGCGTATGAAGCGCTTGGCACCGTACAATTGTTGAGAGGACAGTCGGTCACCGCCGCGCAGGCGTTCGCCACCGGCCTCAGGCTCGCCCCGGGGAACGACGCGCTCTGCCGCCGAATCGCCGACGCTTACTCTGAACTGGACCGCGACGAGGAGGCGGAGTCGATGTATCGCAAGGCCGTCGATCTACGCCCGGGCCTCTGGGAGAACCACAATGCGATCGGCGTCTTCTATCTCGAGCGTGGACGTTTCGAGGATGCCGAGGTCAGTCTGCGCCGGGTCATCGAGCTCAATCCGGGCAGCTCGTGGGGATACACGAACCTGGCCGCCATGCACATCCTGAAAGGCGAGCACGAGAAGGCCGAGCCACTTCTCCGGGCCTCCCTACGGCTGGATCCCGATCACGATACGCACAACAACCTCGGATTCGTCTATTACACCATGGGGCGTTTCGAGGACGCGGCCGAGCAGTGGGCGCTCGCGATCGGGAGCGGCAGCCATAGGCCGATGTTCTACGCCAACCTGGGGGACGCCTATAGGCAGCTCGGACAGATGGCGGATGCGCGTCGAGCCTATGAGCGCGCCATTGATCTGGGACGGGAACAGCTGGAGATCAAGCCGGGAAATTGGGAATCCAGGGCGATGATCTCGACGGCGCTGGCCGGCCTCGGCCGCTGCGACGACGCCCGTGACGAAACAGAGCGCGCTGTGATCGATGCCGGGAAGAACCCGACCGTCTATTACTACGCCGCGATCGCTTCCGTGCTCTGCAACGACATGACGATCGCGACGCGTTACGCCGGGCAGGCAATCGAGGGCGGCATCGTCGCCGACGTCCGCACCAATCCGGATCTTCTCCCCCTTCTAGACGATCCCTCCATCCGCGCTCTTCTGCAGTAGGGCTCTTCTTATTTCTTCTTCTTAATCGCCACGCCAGGATCGAGAGTGTCCAGGATCCGCTTCTCTCTGAGATCCCTGAGAATGATTCTGTACTTCCAATACGTATCGCTCGGGACGTCTACCGTCGATGTCATGGCCGATTCGGAATGGCTGGTCAACACGTAAACGCCGCGAGCCGGATTATCCGTATGTTTATTCTTTACCTCGAACGGCCCCCTCAACCCATACCCTGCCTGTTCGAACTCAATTTCCAGGCGCAGGTCCTTGCGACCCGTGAGACCTGAGGCCCGCCACGTCAGCTGCCCCCCTTCGGCGACGACCGCGATTTCCGGTACGGTGCCGAACAGTCTGTGCTCGTCGTGCAGAATCGTGACGGTGTCCGTGAAATCCATCTGGTGAGCCATGGCGTTCGCTCCTTTCTTCGGCCCGTGGCGCCGCGCCCCATTGATGGCCGCGTGTCCGGGCGTGACGACCCTCCGCCACAAGAACCGGAGAGTCGATGGTTCCGTGTTGATCTGGCGACCCAGTAAGAGAGCAATGCCTGAATGATTTCCCCTAGAATACGCCTCGAAGACTGAACGGGCAATACCGTGTTTAAGGGATCTTTCTACCCCTCCCCGCTCCCATCAAACCCTTAGGAGAATTGCTGAGAGGATCGAGTCGGTGGCGCAAGATGCATCCTTTCTTCGTGTTACACTGACCGCCTCATTCCAGCTGCACCCACGGGATTCCGGCTACTATTTGCAGCCCGATCGCCTGAAGAGGGTCGATGTCGGCCACCGTCATCCTCAGCTTCTCCGTTTTTCTACTGTCCTTCATCCTGGTCGGGCTTTACTCGGCGACGCGCAAGAAGTCGACGACCGAGGACTACCTGCTCGCCAGCCGCGACGTGGGCCCGTGGCTCACCGCTCTCTCCGCCGCCGCCACCAACAACAGCGGGTACATGTTCATCGGCCTGATCGGGTGGACCTATTCGGTCGGCATCTCCGCGATGTGGCTCATGGTCGGGTGGATCAGCGGCGACTACCTGGCGTGGTGGTTCATTCATCGACGGGTACGGATTCGCTCACAGCAGCAGGGGTCGTTGACGATCCCGAGCTTCCTGGGGGACGGCCTCGGGGGGAGCGGCGTCTGGGTGGTGCGATCGGCGGCCGTGATCACGCTTGTCTTTCTCGGGATCTACGCGGCGGCGCAGCTCAAGGCCGGATCGAAGGCCCTGCAGGTCCTGTTCGGATGGAACATCGCCGCCGGCATCCTCCTCGGTGCGATCATCGTGCTGCTTTACTGCCTGTTCGGCGGTATCCGTGCGTCGATCTGGACCGACGCTCTGCAGGCGGTTCTGATGCTCGGCTCGATGACCCTGATGATCGTCCTGGCGATACAGCGGACGGGAGGATTCGGAGGCCTGTGGTCGAGCCTCGCCGCAATGGATCCGGCGCTCATCGACCCGATGCCCGAGAATCTTCGTTTCGGCTTCGCCACCTATCTGCTCGGCTGGATCGCCGCCGGTCTCGGCGTCGTCGGGCAGCCGCACATCATGGTGCGCGCCATGGCAATCGATTCGCCGGACCACATCGCCAGGGCGAGGACGATTTACGTCATCTGGTACGTGGCCTTTTCCGCCGTCTGCATCACGTGCGGGCTGGCCGCACGCCTCCTGCTCGAACCGGGCCAGGGGTTCGAGCCGGAACTCGCGCTTCCCCTTCTGTCGACCGATCTGCTGCCGCCGATCCTGATCGGTTTCGTGCTGGCCGGGCTGTTCTCGGCGACCATGTCGACCGCCGACTCGCAGATCCTCTCCTGTTCCGCTGCCCTCACGCAGGATCTCTTCCCCCGCTGGCGCGGCTCGTACTGGATCGCCAAGGCCGGCACCGTCGTCGTGACTGTGATCGTGACTGCGATCGCGCTGTCCGGGCCGGCAACCGTCTTCTCTCTCGTCGTCCTGGCGTGGTCGGCGCTCGCCTCGGGACTCGGGCCGCTCCTCGTCGTCCGCGCCTTCGGCTGGCCGGTCGACGCACGCACCGGGTTGGGCATGATGCTGGGCGGCCTCGCCTGCATGCTGATCTGGAGGTTCGGATTCGAACTGTCTTACTCGCTCTACGAGGTGCTACCCGGAATGGCCGGCGGCTTCGTATCCTATCTCCTACTGAGATACCGCGGACGGACGGGAACCGGTGCGGACAGGACCCCGGCCATCCCCCGGCCGGAGGAACTGAACGCGCCATGAGGATGACGGCGCGGAAAA
>JAPUIN010000372.1 GCA_027297005.1 Acidobacteriota bacterium | reverse complement strand
TTCAGAAGGCGCGACTGAAGAGGTCGGCCTCCGGACCGAACGGATCGACGAAGAGGATCTGGAGGAACGATGAAGAACGTCGCCCACGGAGTCAGGTCGCACATCCCGCGCACGCTGCCTCCGGAGGCGCATCCGGCGCTTCCCGAAGTGATCGCGCTGGTGGCCGACAAGCTGGAGCGGGTCGAGGACGAATGCAGCCGCAACCTGCGCTCAGAGTATGGCGTCATCGACGAACTCGGTCGCTATCTCACCGAGGGAGGGGGGAAGCGCGTGCGGCCGATCCTTCTGCTCCTGTCGTCCCAGATGTGCGGATACAAGGGGGAGCTGGATGTGTTGTTCGCGTCGGTCTTCGAGTTTATCCATACAGCGACGCTGGTGCACGACGATGTCGTCGATCAGGCCGAGTTGCGTCGGGGGAAGGGATCTCTGAACGCCCGCTGGGGGAACGGACAGACCGTCCTCCTCGGTGACTACCTGTACATCAAATCGATGAATATGGCGCTATGGGCCAACGACATCCGTATCATCAAGATCCTGGCCAGCGTCACACTGAAGATGATCGAGGGGGAACTGATCGCCCACCACCGGCAGGCGGACATCGATCTGACCGAGCGGGAGCATCTGGAGATCATCCGCAGCAAGACGGCGTACCTGTTCTCAGGATGCAGCCGCGTGGCAGGCGTGCTCTCCGAGGCCGGCCCGGAGCGGACCGAAGCACTGGCCGAGTACGGCATGCACCTCGGCATGGCGTTCCAGATCATCGATGACATGCTCGATTTCACCTCGGAGGAGCGCGTCCTCGGCAAGCCGGTAGCGTCCGATCTGAAGGAAGGGACACTGACCCTCCCCCTGATCTACCTCCTGGAGCAGGACAATCCGGCGCATCGGGAACTCGTGCAGACCGTCCTCGATGAACGCGGGTTCCGCACCGTCACGCGAGACGATCTCCTCGCGATCGTGCGCAAGGGCCGGACCCTCGAACGGACGCGTGAACTCGCCGTTTCGTATGCGACGAAGGCGAAGGAATCCCTCTGGGTTTTTGACCCCTGCCCTGCCCGGACCGCCCTTCAGGCGCTCCCGCAATTCGTCATCAGTCGCTCCTACTGACCACGGCCTCGCCGCCACCTCTCCCCAAGATCGTGGGGCATTGAGACGGCGTAGCCCCATATCTTGCTGGCCTCCCGTGGGGACGAACCCGGCCTGTGCTAAAATCTAAATCCTGTGTGCCGCGGGGGCTGAGGTCGACCGCAACGGGGGGCAGAGGACGGATGGCCAGATTCCTGAAGCTCGAGCGGATGGAGATCAGCGGCTTCAAGTCGTTCTACGGGCGCACCTCCTTCGAGTTCCCCGAAGGAATCACGGCCGTCGTCGGGCCGAACGGGTGCGGCAAGAGCAACATCGGCGACGCTATCTCCTGGGTGCTGGGGGAGCAGAAGGCCAGTTCGCTGCGCTC
Organism: Acidobacteriota bacterium; assembly: GCA_027297005.1. The sequence continues at coordinate 3,324 of JAPUIN010000372.1, read as the reverse complement.
GGAGCGGATGGAGGACGTGATCTTCAGCGGCAGCGAGACGCGGCGGCCGCTCGGAATGGCCGAAGTCTCGCTCCACTTCAAGAACCTTTCCGAGGGGGCGGGGAACGGAAACGACCACTCGGGTCACCACACAGCGCAACCTGGGAACGGGTCTCCATCAGTTGTTCCCGAAATACTTGATCCACCCCCCTTGCCGGCTGACGACGATGGTGTCCAGGGTGACGAACCCGCGACCGATCGGGTGGTCGCCGACGGTCCGCTTGCCATCCCGAATGTGCAGGAGGTTCCGGAGAGCGACGCGACGGGTCAGCCCGGTGGTGAAGAGGCGTCCGTCCATGAGAGTCCGGAGGCGCAGGAGGCCGGAAAGTCGGGAATGCGCTTCTACCTCGAGGACCTTCCCGAGATCGTTGTCGTGACGCGTCGACTCTACCGTTCGGGCGAGAGCGAATACGCGCTGAACGGACAGCGTTGCAGGCTGCGGGACGTTCAGGATCTTCTCTCGATGATGGAGATTGGCAGCCGCCTGTACAGCTCGATCGAACAGGGGAGAATCGATCAGATCCTGGCGGCGAAACCGAAGGATCGCCGCGCGATCATCGAGGAAGCGGCCGGAATCCTCGGCTACAAGGTCAAACGACGACAGGCTGAGGGGAAGCTGGAGGCGGCGAAGGCCAACCTGCTGCGCATCTCCGATATCACGGGGGAGGTCGAGAAGCAGATCAACACTCTCAAGCGGCAGGCGGCGAAGGCGCGGCGGTACCGCCGCCTCCAGGAGACGCTCCGGGGATACCGTGGTGTGATCACCCACCAGCGCGGGTTGGTGCTCCAGGCGGGCCGGCGCGGTGCTGCGGAGAACTTCGAGAACCTGCGCGGACGCGACGCGGCATCCGCCGCCGAGATGTCGCGAGTCGAGGCCGAGATCGAAAAACTGCGGCTCGACGCGGAGCAGGCGGAAGAGGCGTTGCGCGCGCGCCGAGACGAGATGCATGCCCTCGATATCGAGATCGACCGGATGCACCAGAAGCGCGATTCCGCCGAGGAGCAGGCGCGTGAGTTGACGGTGCGGATCGGTGCGGCCGACCCGGAGATCGCGGCGCTCAGCGAGCGCTCCGCCCGGCTCGATGCGGAGGCCGGGCGCCTGACGGAGGAGACGACCAGCGCGGATGCTGCGCTCAGCGGTGCGCGCGAGGCGTTCGCGAGAACCGACTCGAGTCGGAACGACTGCGTGCGGCGCATTGAGGAGAGCGAGCGAACGCTGGAGGAGGCGCGCGGGGAACTCCTCCGCACGGTGGAGGACGTTGCCGTTCTGAGCCGGACGCGGGCCGCCCTTGAAGAGCAGGTTCGTCTCGATGGGGCGCTGTGCGAGCGCCTGGTGCGCGAGATCGGTGAGGCCTCGACGCAACGCCTCTCGTGCGCGGGGACGGTCACGGAAATCGAAGCCGCCATCGCTGCGCGTGCGGCACTGCTCGAGAACAAAATACGCGAGCGCGATCTCCTCGCGGGAGGGGAACGCGAGGCGGGCGATCGGGTCCGGGAACTGGAACGACGATCCGAAGAGCTGAAAGGGCGGGCCTCGGCGCTGGCCGAGAGGCTGGAGGCGCTGCATGCTCTGGAGAATCAGCATGTGGGGTATGCGAGGGGCGTCGGAGAGATCCTTGATGGTGCGGCGGGAATTGATTCCCGGGGCCTGGTGGCGAGTCGGATCGAAGTGCCGCGCGGCCTCGAGAAGGCGGTCACCGCTGCTCTTGGCGAGTTGCTCGAGGCGATCCTTGTCCCCGGGCAGCAGGATGCGCTCAGCGGGGTGACACACCTCAGGCGGAACGAAGCGGGGCGCGTCGCCTTCATCCCCGATCCGGCGGCGAGTCAGGATCCGCCCGCTCCGGCAGGGATGTTGCCCCCCGAACTGGCCGGGCGTTCGGGAGTGCAGGGGCTCATGAGCGCGCTCGTCGGGGGGGCGGTCGAGATCGGTCCTGTCGCCTCGGCCCTGGCGCGGACCGTTCTCGTGGACGACCTGTCGATCGCGATCGATCTGCATCCCATCTGCCCCGAGTACGCGTTCGTCACCCCGGCCGGTGACTGCCTCCGAACCGATGGCGCCATCGTCGGCGGGGACGGGCCTGAGTTCCACCACGGGGTTTTGGTCCGCCGTGCCGAGATCGCAGACATTTCTGAGCAGATGCGGGGGATCGGGGGGGATCGCGAGGGTAACGAAGCGTTGCTCCCGGAGGCGCGGGCCGAGCTTCTCCGTCGCGAGGAGATGCTGCGCCAGGCGGCATTGCTGCACCAGGAGGATGAGAAGACCCTGCTCGAGCAGCGTGTCAAGCTGGATGAGAGGCGCGCCGATCGCGATCGACTGGATGCCACGATCCCGCTGCTCGAGGGGGAGCGTGATCGGCTCCGGCGCGAGGAGGATGAGCGCGCGCGCCAGATTGAGCTGAACGCAACGGCGATCACGGCGGCTGAAGAGCGCCGGCACCAGCGGGAGCGTGAGATCGAGGAGGCGATCGAGGCACTCGGCCGGGAACGGGACGATCTCGACCGGCTCCAGAAGGAACTCAGCGAGGCGCGCGCTCAGCAGGTGGGAGGTGAGCAGCGCGCCGCGGCCCTGTCGCGCGAACGGCAGGCGATGGATGGGGGTCGCGACGAAGTCCGCGAGCGCCTCGAACGGCTCGTCGCCCAGCGGCTGGAATGGGCGCAGCACGTCGCCTCCCTGTCGGATCAGAAGGGCGACCTCACCGCCGATCTCGATCGCTCGACGCAGGCGCGGGCGGAGGCCGCGGCTCGCGATGAGGCGGGACAGGCGGGGCTCGCCTATACCCGAAGCCTCCTGCACGCGCGTGAGGGTGCGGTCAAGGAGAGCCGGGCAGTGCACGAAGCGATCCGTAACGAGATGCAGGAGGAAGAGGTGGCGCTGGCGCGCCTCGATTCCGACCTCGAGCATCTCGAAACTGCGTGCCGGGAGGAGCTCGCCATCAGTTTTTCAGAGCTGAACGCCAAACCCCCGGCGATGGAGGAGGGGCGCGATCTGCCCGGGTACGAGGAGGAGGTCGAGGGGATTAAACGCTCGCTGGAGGGAATCGGGCCGGTCAACCTGATGGCGATCGAGCAGTTCACTGAACTGGAGGAGCGGTTCGAGTACCTGTCGGCGCAGATGAAAGATCTCGAGGAATCGGTCGTCTCACTACGGGAAACGATGAGCAAGATCAACCGGGAATCCCGTCAACGGTTCATGGTCGCCTTCGAGTCGATTCAACAAGGGTTCCAGAAATGCTTTGCGACCCTGTTCGGCGGAGGGCGATCCGAGCTCCGCCTGCAGGATACCGA
>JAPUIN010000371.1 GCA_027297005.1 Acidobacteriota bacterium | reverse complement strand
GCACCCGCGTCGATCGCCGGATCGTCTTCGCCTCGGTCGAGGATGCCTCGTCGGTCGGCTACCGTCCCTGCCGCATCTGCCGGCCTCAGGATGAGGCGTGACGATCCGGGAACGGCTGGCTCGCCTCGACTGGAAAACGATCGCGACATCCCTGCACGATCGCGGCTTCGCGACGCTGCCGCGCCTCCTGACCGCCACCGAGTGCCGCGGGCTCGTGCAGCTCTACGGTAACGAGGACCGTTTCCGCAAGCGGATCGAGATGGAGCGGCACCGCTTCGGCGTCGGCGATTACAAGTACTTCGATTATCCCCTGCCGGCGCCGGTGCGCGATCTGCGCGCCGAGGCCTACCGCCGTCTCGCGCCGATCGTCAACCGCTGGATGACCCGTCTCGGATCGAGCCAGCGTTACCCGCTCTCCCTCGGTCCCTTCCTGCGCCGCTGCCATCACCGGGGGCAGGCGCGGCCGACCCCGCTCATGCTTCACTACGAGGCCGGAGGGTACAACCGCCTGCACCAGGATCTCTACGGAGCGATCGTCTTCCCGGTGCAGCTCGCCGTTCTGCTCAGCCGGCCGGCCACTGACTTCACCGGCGGGGAGATCCTGCTGGTCGAGAACCATCCCCGCGCGCAGTCGATCGGCCACGCCATCGCGCTCGATCAGGGGGAGGCGGTGATCTTCACGACGCGCGAACGACCGGTCGCGGGAACGCGCGGTTTCTATCGCGCGTCGGTTCGGCACGGCGTCAGCCGGATCCTGAGCGGATCGCGCTATACGCTCGGGATCATTTTTCACGACGCGAAGTAGGCGCGCCGCCGGCGGGCCGGTCCGGCCTGCTCATCGGCCACTATCCGTGCCGAGGGGTGAATCCCAATCTCGCCGCGGGAGACGGGTGCCGGTCATCCTTTTCACAGGGCGGAATGAAACCGCATCAGGAAGCGATTTTGCGCCGTTCATCGATTGAACCGAGGTCACGAACCTTTATAATGTCGCGCAGTTGAAGTGGCCCCGGAATGCGCGGGCCTCATGCCGGAGCAGGATTCCCCCCGATCATCGCTTCGTCGAACCACGGAGGAATGTCATGTCGCGTCCGGATCGCGAGATCCCGCCGCTGTACACGCCCCTCGAGCGCGTCGATGGGGTCTGGGTGAAGATGGAGTACCGCAACCCGAGCGGTAGCGTGAAGGATCGGGTCGCGCGGTATCTGCTGTCGGGGGAGGGGGCGATCCCCAGGCTGACCGGCGTGCGCGAGGTGGTCGAGCCGACCAGCGGCAACGCCGGCATCGCACTGGCCTACTGGTCGGCGCGCTTCGGCTTCGACGCGGTCATCTTTATGCCGGAGAACATGTCCGAAGAACGTAAGACGATCATCCGCGGCCACGGCGCGCGGCTCGTGCTGACGCCGGAAAAAGACGGCGTCGTCGGCTCGATCCATCGCGCCCGCGAGTACGCCGCCGAGCGCAGCGATCGGCTTCTGTTCGATCAGTTCAACGACGAGGCGGGCGTCGAGGCGCAGGCGCTGCTCGGGCGTGAGATCCACGGCCAGGCACGCGACGCGGGGATCGATCATTTCGACGTCATCGTCGCCGGCGTCGGCACGGGCGGAACGTTGATCGGAGCGGGAGGCTATCTGAAGAAACATCATCCGGACACGCGGCTGATTGCCGTCGAGCCGGATGAGAGCCCTCTCGTCTGCAGGAAGCTCTTCCCGAGCTGCGCCACCATCGGGGTGTCGTCCGGGTTGCACAATATCCCCCTCGCGGTCTGTCATCTGCAGGAGGGGATCGGGGACGGCCTGGTGCCCGGCATCATCCAGCGGCATCGTAACTTGTTATCCGACGCCGTGCTGGTCGCGGACACCGAGGCGCTCGAGGAAACCAGGAGGATCAACCGCGCCGGCTACCCAGTCGGGCCCAGCTCCGGCACCAACCTCGCCGTGGCGCGGCGCCTCGCCGCGGAGGGGGTGTCGGTTCTCACCTTCTTCCCCGACTCGATCGATCGCTACCGCAGCCTGCCGGAGTTCCGGGATCTCTGAGTTCCCCCGCCGCGATCATCTTGTGTTGTGCGCGCTCCATCGGCAGGCCGCTCATGGCCATGACCCCGCTCAGCAGTCCCACCGCAAATGAGAGTGCCAGCGCGCCGAGGACGTACTCCAGCGGGATCCTGACCGGCAACCCCGGCACCAGGAGCCGCAGCAGCAGCGCGAGCCCGATCCCCGCCCCGAGACCGAGCGCCCCGCCCGCGGTCGACAGCAGCGCCGCCTGCAGCAGGAAGAAGCGAAGGATCTGCCCGCGCCTCGCGCCGAGCGCGCGCAGCAGCCCGATTTCGGCGGTGCTTTCGTTGACCGAGATCCACATCATCGTCAGGATGCCGATCGCCCCAACGACGAGCGAGATCCCCCCGATGGCGGCAACGCCCGCCGTAATCACCACGAGGATGTTGTCGAGGATCTCCAGCATCGACTCCTGGGTCGTGATGGTGAAGTCCTCCTCGCCGTCGTGCCGCTCCAACAGGAGACGCCGCACGTCGTCGGCCACCTGCTGCGTGAACCGGCCGCTGCGGTAAACGACGTCGATCTCGATCAGGTCGTCGCGGTTGAACAGCCTCATCGCCGTCGAGACCGGGATGAAGACGGTGTCGTCGAGGTCGAAGTTCAGAAACTGCCCCTTCGGCTCGGTCACACCGATCACCCGGAACGGGCGCCCGCCGATCCGGATCCGCTCCCCGAGCGGGCTCTCCTCCCCGAACAGCTCGCGCTTCACCCTCATGCCGAGAACGGCCACGGCGGAGCCGTGGCGAGGGTCCCCCTTCGGGAGAAAACGACCCTGGCGAACGCCGAACTGCCAGACCCGCGGCATCTCGGAGGTGACGCCGTAAATGAGCACCCGGCGGCCGCGCTGGTCGTGCTCGACCCGCGCATTGCCGAAGGCAACCGGCATCGAGGCATCAACTTGGGGAATCCGCCGCAGCGCTTCGGCGTCGTCGATCGTCAGCTTGCGGACCGTCCCGGCCAGCGCCGCGGGGGAACCGCCGGTCGTCGAGGATTTACCGGGGTTGATTGCGATCAGGTTGGTCCCGAACTGGGTGAATTCACTCAGGATGAATGCGCGCGTCCCCTCTCCGATCGAGGTCAGCAGGATCACCGCTGCGATCCCGATCGCGATGCCGATCATCGTCAGCGCCGAGCGCAGCCGGTGCCCGGCCACCGCTCCCCATGCGAACGCCATCAGATCACGCCATCGCATGCGTCCTCACCTTCCCGCCAGCGCCGCCACCGGATCGAGTCGCGCGGCGCGGCGCGCCGGCAGGACCCCGAAGAGCACTCCGGTGCCGACCGACACGACGAGCACGGCGGCGACCGCCCAGTCGGGTGGATGGATCGGCAGCAGCGGGTAGCGGATCGCCAGATACCCCGCCCCGAGGTAGCCGATCAGAAGCCCGACGAGACAACCGGCGAGCGACAGCAGCATCGCTTCGACGAGGAAGATCGCGTGGATCGATCGGGCGGTCGCCCCCAGCGCCTTCAGCAGGCCGATCTCCTCCGTGCGCTCCGACACCACGACGAGCATCACGTTCATGATGCCGATCCCGGCCACCGCCAGCGAGATCGCCGCGATCCCCGCGAGGGCCAGGGTGAGGGCCGCCAGGATGCGGTTGAAGGTGGCGAGCAACGAATCCTGCGTGAGGATGGTCACGTCCTCCTCGCCGTCGTGCCGATCCGCCAGGAGGGCGATCACCTCCCGGCGCGCGTCGTCGATCTCGGCGTGCGCTTTCACCTCGACGAGCACCCGGAAGAGCGACGTCTGGTTGAAAAGACGCAGACCGCTCTGCACCGGGATGATCACGACGTCGTCCATGTCGACGCCAAGCGACTCCCCCTTCTCCGCGAGAACGCCGATGACGCGGAAGCGGAAATCGCCGATCCGGACGGCGCGCCCGAGAGGGCTCTCGGTGCCGAACAGTTCCTCCTGCACGGTGTGGCCGATCACCGCCAGGGCGGCGCCGCGCCCCGATTCGAGCTGCGGAAGGAAGCGCCCGAGGCCGACCTCCAGATGGCGGATGGGTAGAAAGTCTGAGGTGCTGCCGAGGACGGTCACCTCGCGGCGGCGATCTCCGTATCCGATCCGCGCTCTCCCGACCGACAGCGGCGCGAGCCTCCGGACGCGTCGGCAGTGTCGCAGGATCGCCTCCGTATCGCTCAGCGTGAGATCGCGCGGCGTGCCACCGAAAATCGGCATGTTGCCGCTCGTCTCGGTCTTCCCCGGCAGGACGATCAGGAGGTTGCTGCCGAGTGCAGCGAACTGCCCGGTGACGTAGAGCCGCGCCCCCTCGCCGAGCGCCGTGAGGAGGATCACGGCCGCCACGCCAATCGCGACACCGAGTAGCGTCAGCCCCGAGCGCAGGAGATGGCCGCGCAGCGCTCCCAGGGCGTAACGGAGCAGGTCACCCACCCCCATCGTGATCCTCCATCAGCAGGCTTCGGCGACGTCGATCCGCCCGTCGACCATTTTGATCGTCCGGCGGGCGCGGCGCCCGATCTCGGGATCGTGCGTGACGACGAGGAGCGTCAGGCCGTCCCGGTTCATCCCCTCGAGCAGCTCGATGATCTCGCGCCCCGACGTCCTGTCCAGGTTGCCGGTCGGTTCGTCAGCGAGCAGCATGGTCGGGTTCATCACCGTGGCGCGGGCGATGGCGACGCGCTGCCGCTGGCCGCCAGAAAGCTGATCGGGACGGTGATCGGCGCGATCGGCAAG
>JAPUIN010000370.1 GCA_027297005.1 Acidobacteriota bacterium | reverse complement strand
GGCATCGCAGGCGTTGCGGACACGCCGCGGCGTTTATTACTCGCGATCGAGGAAGTCGCTGTGGAGAAAGGGGGAGACGTCGGGGCACGTCCAGGACCTGCGCCGCGTCCGCTACGACTGCGATGCCGATGCCATCCTGTTCACTGTCCGCCAGAACGGGCCGGCCTGCCACACCGGGAAGCCGACCTGCTTCGACGAGGCGGCCCCATTCGATCTGCGGACGCTGGCGCGGATCATCGCCGGGCGACGCCGTGCAGCCCCGGCGTCCTCGTACACGGCGCGCCTGCTCGCCGACCGCGCCGCCGTGAGGGACAAAGTGCGCGAAGAGGCGGCCGAGGTTTGCGAGGCGCGGGAGCGGTCCCACCTCGTCTGGGAGCTGGCCGATCTTTTTTACCATGCCGCAGTCCTGATGGAGCAGGAGGGGATCGCGCTTGATGAAGTCGCGGCCGAGCTTCGGGGACGGCATCGGTGAAACGGTCGTCCCGCTCGAAGAAAACCCCCCGGCGCGCCACGGACGTGAACGTCGAGCGAGTCGTCGCGCGCATCATCGATGATGTCCGGCGACGCGGTGACGAAGCACTGCGCTCGCTGACGCGCAGACTGGACGGCGCGCGTCGCGCCTCGATTGAGGTCAGGGCGGCGGAATGGCAGCGCGGAGTTCGATCGGTCGACCGCGCGGCGCTCGGTGCCCTGCGATTCGCGCGCCTTCGGATCGAGCGGTTCGCGCGCCGACAGAAGCGATCGCTCCGCCCCTTCCGCGTGACGGAGCGCAGCGTCGTCCTGGAGCAGCGGCTGCTCCCGGTCGACCATGTCGGTCTTTATGTTCCGGGGGGGCGCTACCCGCTCTCGTCCACGGTCCTGATGGCGGCCATCCCTGCGCGCGTCGCAGGCTGCCGCCGCATCGTGCTGTGCACGCCGCCGGCGCGCGACGGATCGGTCGCCCCGGAGATTCTCGCGGCGGCCACCGAGGCCGGTGTCGACCGGATCTACGCCGTCGGCGGAGCCCAGGCGATCGCCGCCATGGCGCTCGGCACGCGATCGATTCCCCGTGTCGATCTGATCGTGGGACCCGGAAACCTCTACGTGGCCGCAGCCAAGTCGGCTCTTGCCGGACGGGTTGGCATTGATTTCGTGGCCGGGCCGACGGAGCTTCTCGTCATCGCGGATCGCCGCGCTGACCCGGTCCTGGTCGCCGCCGATCTCCTGGGGCAGGCGGAGCATGATCCTGGGGCATCGCTCCACCTGGCGGCGATCGGGCGTGGTACCTCCTCGCGGATCCGTGCCGCGCTGCGGAGCCTGATCGCCGCGTTGCCGGACTCGAACCGTCGGATCGCACGCCTGCCACTCGATCGTCTCAGGGTCGTCCCCTGCGCCACAATCGCCGCGGCCGCGGAGCTCGCCAACCGCCTCGCGCCCGAGCACCTGTCGGCGCAGATCGCATCGCCGCGCAGGCTCGTCCCGCTCCTCACGGCCTACGGCTCACTTTTTCTCGGAGCCCCCTCGGCGATTGCCCTCGGCGACTACGTGAGCGGGCCGAATCACATCCTGCCGACCGATGGGGCCGCCCGTCACACCGGCGGCCTCTCGGTCCTCCGCTTCCTCAAGGTGGTCACCGTGCAGGAGGTGCGCGCGCGCGGGTTGGGCCGGCTGGCCCCGGCGGCGATGAGGCTGGCCTCGCTCGAGGGGCTCATGGCCCACCGACTCTCTCTCTCGGTGAGAATGGACGCGGAGCCTGAGCGGGCCGTTCTGTTCGACTTCGACGGCGTTCTGGCGCAGACGGAACCGTTTCACTATAGAGCCTACCGTGAGATCCTCGCCCCGCTCGGCATCCGCCTGACGCGAGCTCTCTACGATCGGCGATACCTCGCCTTCGATGACCGGACCGCCCTGGAGCGGATGCTGCGCGACGGTGGTCGATCGCTCCCACGGGCCGCCTTCGCCGATCTGATGCGCCGGAAGAAGAGGCTCTACGCGCGCCTGTGCGGGTCGCGCCTGAAGGTGGGGCGTCAGGCGGCAGGGCTCCTGCGCGCCGTCTCGCGTCGCGTGCCGGTCGCGATCGTGTCCGGCGCCGCCCGGGATGAGATCGTCACCGCCCTCAGACGCGGCCGGGTCAATGGGGTGGTCGAGACGATCGTGGCGGCTGAAGACGTGCGTCGCTGCAAGCCCGACCCGGAGGGATACCGGCTGGCGCTCGACCGGCTGGGGATCAGTCGCCCGGGTGGCTCGGTCGCCGTCGAGGATGCTCCGGGAGGGGTCCGCGCGGCGCGGGCGGCAGGATTGAGGGTGATCGGGATCGCCACGACCTATCGATCCTCCGTCCTGCGCGGAGCGGGGGCCTCCAGGGTGGTGCGATCAATCGATCGGGTCACGCCGGGCGATCTCGTCGGCGACTGAGAGAGGCTCCTGGGGGAATCAGGAAGCCTCATAGACGATTCTCCCGCCGACGATGGTGTACGCGATCCCGGCCTGCGGGATTTCCGCCGGGGGAATCGTCTGGAGATCCCGGCCGAAGACGGTCAGATCGGCCGAGTAGCCCGGCGCAATCCGGCCCCGGGTAGTCTCCTCGAATGCGGCGTAGGCCGCGGTGGTGGTGAACGACCGGATCGCCTCCTCGAGGGTCATCCTCTGAGAAGGGTGCCAACCCCCCTCCGGCCACTTCTCGTGATCCTGCCTCGTCACGGCGGCGTACAGACCATTCAGCGGCCGCACCAGCTCCACGGGGAAGTCGGAGCCCGAGGCGAGCGGGATCCCGGCGTCGAGGATCCAGCGCCAGGCGTACAGTCCGCGACCCCGTTCGGCCCCCACCCGTTGCTCGGCCCAGTACATGTCGCTCGTCGCGTGGGTCGGCTGCATTGAAGCGATCACCCCCAGTCGCTGCAGCCGCTCGATCTCCCGCTCCCTCACACACTGCAGATGCTCGATGCGGGGACGCGGGTCCTCCACCGGCGCCGCGGCGAGTGCCTTCTCGTAGGCGTCGAGAGTCAGGCTGATGGCGCGATCGCCGATTGCGTGCGTGGCCACCTGATAGCCTCGTCGCAGCGCCAGTGTCGCCGCGCGCTCCACTTCATCGGGCTGCATGACCAGGAGTCCTCGGTTGCCCGGGTCGTCGTCGTAGTCCTCGAAGAAGACGGCGCCTCGGGATCCCATGGCCCCGTCGATCATCAACTTGACCGCCCGCAGTGTGAGGCGATCGTGGTGATTGATGAGCGGAGGAGAGTCGAGGAGACGCTCGAGGTCCTCTTCCTCCATCCCCGACCACATCAGATAGACGCGCAGCGGCAGGCGATTCTCCTCGGCCAGTTCGAGGAAGGCGGCCAGCTCTTCCTCCGTGATCCCGGCATCGTGGACCCCGGTCAGTCCGAC
>JAPUIN010000037.1 GCA_027297005.1 Acidobacteriota bacterium | reverse complement strand
GGCAGCTCCTCCCGCGTGTATCCGTCTCCCAGGATCAATAAATCGACCTTCTCTTCGGGTGGCCCGTTCTCGAACACCGACCAGACGCTCCCCGTCTCGGTGACCGGCTCGCGGACGATGTCGGGTGATCCGGGATCGACGGCGAACGAGGCGGCCTCGCGGAACAGGTTGTCGGCGCCGCGCTTCAGGACGATCACGTGGACCGGGACGCTCGGGAACGGAAACCGGAGCGATTCGTGGAACGATCGTCGCATCCTCTTCGCCTCGCCCGTCGTCACCCATTCGGAGAAGATGCTCGAGAACCCCTGCGCGAAGAGAATCCGGCTGGTGGCGGCCTCGCGCACTTCGAAACGGTACGGGCCCAGGTTGAGGGGATCGACGAGATGGGTCCGGCTGCCCGGCCAGGGGCCTTCGCGCCGCAGGAGATCGAGGGCGAACGCCTCCTCGTCTCGGAGGCCGCTATGGTGATAGTCGAGACGCAGCGTAGCCCCGTCCGACCAGTTCTCGAAGCGCGCGCCGGTGATATCCGGGCCGGGCGGCGTCGCGGCGCGCGCGGTCGGTCCGGTGATGGTGAAGATGGCCAGGGACAGCAGAAGCGCACCGTCGAAGCGTTTCATGGAGTCCTCCCGACCGGGACACTAACATACGGAGGAAAGTGCCCGACCGGATTGGTGGGCCCAGAGACTTCATATCAACACAGTCACAGGGCATTTTCATTACAATACCCGGCTGGAGGTGGCCGTGAGACCCAGACAACTGCTGCGGCTGATGCGCGCCGGCATCATGGCGCTCCTGATTCTGATCGGTGCCGGCTCTGGCGTCCTGCTCGCCCAGTCCGATCCTTCCGCTCCCGATTCGCCCGATCAGGAGGAGGAGGGGCTGGAGGAAGAGGCGAGCGAAGAAGAGGCGGAGGAGTTCGCCGCCCTGGCCGCACTGGCTCACGAGGGACGTGATGACGAGGTGCGGCGGCAGGCGCTCGCGATCCTCGCGGAGATCGAGGCGGACGAGGAGGCCGGGCCGCCCGAGATCGCGGGCTATTTCGCCCTGCTCGAGGAGGCGATCGGCGCGAAACACCCGGTGTTCGGGTTCGTCCTGAACAACTACGGGCGCAGGCGGCTGCGGGCCTATGACTTCACCGAAGCGTGGCGGGCCCTCGACCGCTCGCTCGCCGTGCACAGGGAACTGTTGCCCCCCGGGGATCTCGAGCTCGCATTGATCCTCAAGGATCTCGCCCGTGCTCTCGACGGCCTGGGTCTGCCGGGCCGCGCGCTGCGGGCGCGCCGGCACCGGCTGGCGATCCTGAAACGGGCCGTCGACCCGAAGGATCCGAACGATGCCGAACTCCGCGGTGAACTGGCCTCCACCTATCTGCTCGTGGGGGCTCCGGACAACGCATTGAGCCATGCGCTGCGTGCGGAGAGGCTCGCGCGCCACCATTTCGATCGAACGGCGAGCGAAGCTCCGGAGGATCGGGCGATCGCGTACGAAGCGGTCCGCCGGCGATCGATCGGCGTGGCCCTCAGCGTGCTTGCGTCGCAAGCGGAGCCGGACTCCTCTCCGGGGGAGGATGTGGACCCCTCACCGGAAGAGGGAGAGGAGACAGCAGGGTTGGACGAGTCGTATGACGAACCGGACCCGCAGCTCGGGGACCAGCAGACCGCTGAGCGCGAGGAGAAAGAGACCGCGAAGCCGGGAGACCAAGAGGAGACCGCGCAAACGGTGAGGACGGATGTCATCCGGCACGTTTGGGACGAAGTGATCCGCTCCCGCACCGTTGCGCTCGACCGGCTGGCGGGGAGCGGGGCGGCGCCGGGCACGCGGGATCGTGGAGCCGCCATCGGTCTTCCTCAGGTGGCCGCCGCGCTGCCGGCCGATGGCGCCCTGATAGCGTTCGTTCGTTACGATCGTGTCTCGAACCATCCGCCCGAAGAGGGAACCCCTCCCGGGCCGCGCCCCTCTTACATCGTTCTCGCTCTCCAGGCCGGCAGCACCGCGCCCGAGGCGGTCCCCCTCGGCGAGGCCGCCGGGATCGATCCTCTCATCGCCCGCGTCAGGGAACTCGCCGTCATGATTCCGGGTGAGCGGCCCGGGGTTGATGGGGTGGCCGGGCAGACCTACGTCGAGGCGGCCACCGATCTGCGCAAGGCGATCTGGGATCCGGTCGCCCCTCTGCTCGCCGGCGCGCATCGTCTCTTCATCGTCCCGGATGGGGCGATCTCCCTCGTCAGCTTCGCGGCCCTCCCGATCGAACCCGAAAGATATCTGGTCGAGACCGGACCGCTCCTGCACTACCTGTCAGCCGAGCGCGATCTCGTCCGTGCATCCCGTCGCGCCGGCGGCGCGCGCGGCCTTCTTGCGATCGGCGGCCCCGATTTCGACGCCGCGATCGAGACCGCGGGTAGCGGAAAAGGACCGCAGGCCTCCTGTGCAAATCTCCGATCCATGACCTTCACGCCTGTGCCGGGATCGCTCGACGAAGCGAGGGCGATCGCCGACCTCTTTGAGAAGGCTCCGAGAGAGAACGCGAGCGGACGCAGGGACGACCCGTCGATCATGGTGTTGACCGGCAAACGTGCGACCGAAGAGGCGCTCCGGACCCTGGCGCCCGATCATGCCGTTCTTCATCTCGCCACGCGGAGCTTCTTCGCCCCGGAGTCGTGCCGATCGATCCTGGATGTCGTGCCGGCCGGGCTCGACCCGGTCGATGCCGGTCCGGCCGATGGGGAGTCGGAGCCGGCAGGGGATGACACCGGTCCGGCCGAAGGTGAGCAGGCGATCGAAGAGGGGACCGGGGTCACCGATACGCCGCTCGTTCTGTCGGGTCTCGCCCTCGCCGGCGCCAACCTCGTCTCGAAGGGGGAGACTCCGGGAGGGGACGGAATCCTGACCGCGCGCGAGATCGCGTCCCTCGATCTGTCCCACGTCGACTGGGCTGTCCTCCCGGCGACCGGATCGGGCCTCAATGGAGCGTCGAGCGGCGCGCGCGTCCATGGCCTGCGGCGTGCGTTCGAGAGGGCGGGAGCCGGCACGCTGATCATGAGCCTCTGGCCGATCGGTGACGAGGCCTCGCTCGAATGGCTTCTGCGGCTCTACGAAGGACGACTGTCGGGACTCGAGACGGCCGAGGCGATGCGCGCAGCGAGCGTCGGGCTGCTCGAAGCCCGGCGGGAGTCGGGCCGGTCGCTCATACCGATCGACTGGGGGGCGTACGTCGCCGCCGGCGACTGGCGCTGAGCCATACTCGAGCGCGACAATGGGTGGGGCCGGGCCGACGGCGGGCGCCGATGACCGCCCGGCCGCCGATCCTTCCCGGCGCTCCACTTGATCCCGATCCTTGCCTCATATAACCTCTCCGCCACTATGACCAGTGCGGTGTCGTTGCCGGATCCCCGGGCGATCCTGGATGAAGCGGTCGGTCTGCGGCCGTTCATCATCGATCTGACTCTCAGGATCTGCCGAGAGCGGACCGTCAACTACATCGAGACCGACTTTCCCGGCGAAGGGCCGGACGGGATGACCTCCCCCGGCCAGGAGGGGAAGGTCACCGCGATCCTCGCCGAGGAGCTGAAGCGGATCGGCGTCAAGTGCACCACCCACGCGAAGGTGCCGGGGCGGGAGAATCTGCTGGCGACGGTCGGTCGCGGCCTCCCCGGCTACCGGCGCCTGCTGGTCCTGCTGCACACCGACGTCGTGCCGTCCGGGGCCCCTTCCGACTGGCGCTTCTCTCCGTTCGAGCCGTTCGAGAAGGGGGGCAAACTTTTCGGCCGCGGCGTCCTCGATGATAAGGGACCGCTGGCCGCTTCGTTCGCGGTGCTGCGGATCCTCAAGGCGCACCAGAAGGCGATTCCCGGCTCCTTCACCTTTGGCGCCGTGGGGGACGAGGAGGTCGGCATCGGCGTCGGCCTGCCGTACCTGATCGAGCAGGGATTGATCCGCTGCACCGATGCCATCATCCCGGACATCGCCGGCAACATGAAGGAGATCAACGTCGCCGAGAAGGGGCGCCTGCTCCTCAAGATCAAAGTCCGAGGCCGGCAGGCGCATGCGATGGATCCGTCGAAGGGGATCAATGCCGTGCAGGCCATGGGCCGCATTCTGACGGCGCTGGAGCGGCCGGGGCTGAAATTCACTCCCCACCCCGTCCTCGTCGGACCGACGCTCAATGTCGGCCTGGTGCGTGGCGGTGTCGCGCCGAACGCCGTTCCGGCCGACTGCGAGGCGAGCGTCGACATACGCTACGTGCCGGGGCAGAACGCCGAAGAGATCCGCTCGGAGATCCAGGCGCTGGCCGAAAAGTCGATCACCGGGCTCGCCGGGATCCCCGGTGCGTCGGTCACCACGGAAAATGTACTCGACGCCCCGCCGTGCGAGGTTTCACCGGAGGCGCCGATCGTGTTGCGAATCCTGAGGCATGCACCCGATGCGCGCGTCATCGGCAGCGGCGGCGGCACCTTCGCGAAGGATCTCGTGCTGATGGGGATCGATGCGGTCGGATGGTCTCCCGGGGACGAAGCGACGTACCACCAGCCGAACGAAGAGATGGAGGTCGACCAGCTCGTCAGCTTCGCCGGCCGCCTGGCGAATCTCGCCTTCGAGATCACCAATGAGAAGCAGCCCGGTGCGGAATAGCGACCAGGCGGATCGTCCAGGCG
The DNA here is from genome assembly GCA_027297005.1 of Acidobacteriota bacterium. The sequence goes on along the minus strand of JAPUIN010000037.1, from coordinate 4,088 downwards.
CGCGGAAGACCGGCGACACGGCCATTGCGAGCGCGAAGTGGAAGCCGGCCGTCCTGCTCGTGGCGGCGCTGGTGCTCGTGCCGATTGGCGGGTTGATCGTGCTCGGCGGAGTGCTGGCCGGGTTCGCGACGGCGCCACGCGCCGCCTCGGAGGAGCCGCCGACGCCCCGCGAGCGCGGTCCGCACGATGCGACGTCCCGGCACCCGTTCAACGAGGTTAAGAAGTGGGTGCGGGTCTTCGACGATCCGGCGAGGGACGAGTGGCAGAGGCCGGCCGACGTCGCGGCCGCGCTCCACCTCGAACCCGGGATGACGGTTGCCGACCTCGGCTCGGGAACCGGCTACTTCATTGAGCACCTCTCGAGGCCGGTCTCTCCCGGCGGGATGGTCCTCGCGATCGACACCGAGCCGGAGATGGTCAAATACATCGGCGCCCGCGCGACGCGCGGTGGCCTCGGTAATGTCGTCCCGGTCCTCGCGCAGCCGGACGATCCGTATCTGCCGCTCGGTCGTGTCGACCGGGTGCTGATCGTCGACACCTACCATCATATCGACAACCGCCTGGGCTACTTCGGCACGATGCGGAAGGCACTGACGTCGAGCGGCCGCATCGCTATCGTCGATTTCAAGAAGAAGCCGCTGCCTGTCGGCCCCCCTCCCGAGCACAAGCTGACGCGCGGCTTCGTCATCGAGGAGATGGAGACGGCCGGTTGGACCCTCGACCGCGAGGAGACGTTCCTGCCTTTCCAGTACTTCCTGATCTTCCGGCCGGCAGGGTCCCCGGCCGCGAAGGCCGGGGGCCGGTGAACGCGGCGCCTGACGCCGACGGATCAACGACTCGAGTTCGCCATGCTGACGACCGCCGATTTCAGGAGAGGTCTCGCGATCCTCGTCGAGGGGCAGCCATACATCATCGTCGGCTACACGGTGCAGACCCCCTCCGCCCGCGGCGCCGCCACCCTGGTGCGCGCCAGGGCGCGCAACGTGATCACCGGCCGGATCCTCGACATGACCTTCAAAGCGGGCGACAAGTTCCACGAGCCTGATCTCGAGCGCCGCAAGATCAGCTACCTCTACTCTGACGGCGATGACCATCACTTCATGGACGAGGCCTCGTTCGACCAGTTTCACCTGAACGCCGGGTCGCTCGGCGACGCGGCCCGATGGCTCAGGGAGGGGATCACGCTCCGCTCGATTGTCTTTGAGGGGCGCGTGGTTGGCGTTGAGGTGCCCCAGTTCGTCGAGTTCGAGGTGGTCGAGACCGGCCCCGGCGGGCGCTCCGACATGGCAAGCGGGAAGGTGACCAAGCGCGCGCACCTCTCAAATGGCAGCGAGATCAAGGTGCCGGTCTATCTCGAGGCGGGGGAGCACGTGGTCGTTGACACGACGACGGGGGAGTTCGTCAAGCGGGCCGGCCGGGGATGATAAAAGCACCTGTCCGGGGAACCGAAACCTCAACGCCCCCCCCCGGGAGATGTACGGCGGGGCCTGAATCGATCCGGGAGGAGAGGATGAAAGTTTCGCGCAGACGGTTCTCACGATACTTACTCGCTGCGCCGGTCGCGGCGGCCGCCTCGACCGGGGCGCTGGGCACGCTACTCGGAGACGGCCGGGCGATCGCGGCGGAGAAGGGGGCCGCCGAGGCGAAGCCGTCGGCGATGTCGCGCTTCCTCGTCCGCGAGAACCCCGATCTGTCGCGTGAAGAGCGCCGCGCGATCCGTCGTGACGTGACGCAGATCGAGGGGACCTTGAAGGGGATCCGCGATTTCCCCCTGAAGAATGATGTCCCCCCGGCGATGAATTTTCGGCCGATGAAATCGAAGCGGTCGAATGGGGGCCGGCGATGATTGACGACGACGTCCTGTACAAGTCGGTCGATGAACTGTCGCGCCTGATCGGTGCGCGTGAGATCTCGCCAGTCGAGCTCACCCGGTCCTATCTATCGCGCATCGACACCCTCGACCCGGAGCTGCACGCCTTCGTCACGCGGACGCCGGAGCTCGCCCTCGCACAGGCTCGGCAGGCCGAGAAGGAGATCATGAGCGGTCAACGTCGCGGCCCCCTGCACGGCATCCCGTACGGCACGAAGGATCTTCTGTCGACGAAGGGGATCCCGACCACCTGGGGGGCAAAGCCGTTCGCCGGGCGAATCATCGACGAGGATGCCGAGGTGGTGCGGAGGCTGCGTGAGGCCGGCGCCATCCTGCTCGGCAAGGCGGCGATGATCGAACTGGCGGGAGGGCTCGGGTATTCGAAGGGGGATGCCTCGCTCACCGGCGCGACGCGGAACCCGTGGGACTACGGCCGCTGGACCTGCGGATCGTCGTCCGGATCGAGCGCGGCAGTCGCGGCGGCTCTGCTCCCGTTCGCGATTGGATCGGAGACATGGGGTTCCATCGTCTGCCCCGCGTCGTTCTGCGGCATCTCCGGACTGCGCCCGACGTTCGGGCGGGTCTCACGCCGGGGCTCGATGGTGATCTCCTGGACATTCGACAAGCTGGGGCCGATGGCGCGATCGGCGATCGACTGCGCCACCGTCCTGCGGGCGATCGAGGGGCACGATCCCGATGATCCGTTTTCGGCCGACGAGCCGCCGACGCCGAAGGTCGACCCGGCGAGGGGGAAGCGGATGAAGGTCGGCTTCATCCAGCTCAACTTCAAGAAATACGGCGACCCGGACGTCGAGCGGGTCTTCAACAAGGCGCTGGCCGACCTCGAGGCGGCCGGTGTTGCGATCGACGAGGTGCCGCTGCCGGACCTGCCGTTCGAGAGCCTCACCTGGGTGATTCTGGTCGCCGAGGCGGCGACGGCGTTCGAGGAACTGGAGAAGAGCGGCGACGTCAGGCGGCTGGTCACCGAGGAGGCCCCGCTCTCGTTCATCACATCGCGCGCCATGCGCGCGTCGGATGTCGTCAAGGCGCGCCGGATCCAGACGATCTGCCAGCGCGCCATGGCGGATATCCTCGGCACATACGATGTCCTGTTGTACCCCGGGGAGATGCACACGGCATTTCCCATCGACAAGGATTTTTCCGAGATCGCCTGGGCCGATCCGATGGGGGCGGCCGGCAATCTTTGCGGTCTGCCGGGGTTGTCGGTCCCGTGCGGGTTCGCCCCGGACGGGCTGCCGGTCAGCCTGACGGCGGTGACGGGGGCCTTCCGTGAGGCCGATGCGATCGCGCTGACCCGCTTCTACCAGGGGATCACCGACTGGCACACGAAGCGCCCGCCGTTGGCGCGCCTGTCGTGAATCGCAAGCGGGGATGCAGGTAAGTAAGATGGATCCGAACGGTAAGATCGCACTCGTCACCGGGGGGGCACGGATGGGGCCGGCCGTGGCCGGGGCGCTGGCGCGTCGCGGCTGCGACGTCGCGCTCACCTACCGCAATTCCGCCGAGCAGGCCGAGGCGGCGGCCGCGATCGTCCGCCGGCACGGCGCCCGCGCCCTGACCGTGCGGGCCGATCTGGCCGAGCCGGATACGGTACCCCGCACGATCGACGCGGTCCTTGGCGGCCTCGGGGGGATCGACATCCTGATCTGCATGGCGTCGGTTTACCGCAGAACGCCATTGAACACGCTGGACGAGGAGGCCTGGCGCGCCAACCTCGAGGTCGATCTCGGCAGCGTCTACCGACTGGCGCTCGCGTCGGCGCCGATCATGCGCGAGCGGGGTGCGGGCCGCATCATCGCCTTCTCGGACTGGCTCCCCGCCAGTCACCGGCCGAGGTACCGCGGGTGGGTTCATTACTATGTCGCGAAGACCGGCGTCATCGGTCTCGTTGAGGGGCTGGCCCTGGAGCTGGCGCCGCAGATCCTCGTCAACGCCATAGCACCGGGTCCGATCCTGAAACCGGAAGGGCTCAGCGACGAGGCGGAGCGCGAGGTGCGCGAGGCGACGCCGCTCGGCCGCTGGGGCGGGCCGGAGGAGATCGCCAGGACGGTCTTGTTCCTCGCCGAGACCGATTTCATAACGGGGGAGACGATCCGTGTGGACGGCGGCCGGCATCTCAACTAGACTGCGCGCCCGCCGCCGGCGATTGAACCCCACCACCGGATGACCGGCGTATGAAATAAGGCAGGACTGGAAT
>JAPUIN010000369.1 GCA_027297005.1 Acidobacteriota bacterium | reverse complement strand
ACCCCCACTTTCCCCCCGGCCGCAATCACATCACCCGCCGATCTCGCCAGGCGGGGGAAGAGCCACTCGTCGTCATGCATCCACTGCAGCCAGATTACCTCCCGGCGGCGCGTCTGCCGGTCGAGGAACGGATGAGGCGTGAAGAGACTCAGCTTGGGATCGTCGTGGACGGGTCCCTCCGGGTAATAGAACTCCTCGGCGCCCTGTGCGCCGTGGGTGACCAGCAGTGTCGGGATGTAACCCACTCCCGATTGAGCGATCAGCTCCACCATGTCGCGGTACAGCGGCACGAATGTGAAGTAATGCTGATGCGTGCTGTATCCATCGATGATCTCGGTCACCCCCGGCTTGTTCTCGCCGTTGCCCTCGGTGTGGGCCGGCAGACCGAGTTCCGCCGCCGCCATGATCAGCAACTGGCGTTTCCGCCGACCCCCGAATGAATACTGCTTGATGCCATCGAGCCCGTATCGGTCAACGTACCGTCGTACGAGATCCAGGGCATCATCCAGGCTGTCGAGCCCTTCCACCATTTCAGGGAGGAGGATCCCCCCGGTGCCATAGAACCGCGGGCCGACGAGTTGGCCCGATTCGATCATGTCGGCATAGGTCACCAGTGAGGGTCCGGCCGCGCCGGTGTCGTATCCCGTCGTAACCCCGTACGCGAGGCTGGAGATGAATTCCCAGGGCTGGATGATCCGGGTTCCCTGGGCCGTGCCCTGGTGGTTATGCAAGTCGAGGAATCCGGGCACGATCGTCTTGCCCGAGACATCGATGAGGCGCGCCTCGGAAGGGATGGCCACCTCGCCGTGTGCCCCGACGGCGACGATCCGATTCCGCGCGATGACGATATCGCTCGCCGGAAGGATCTCGTCTCCTCGCATGGTGATCGTTCTCGCTCCCTGCAGAACGACCGTGCCCTCCGGAACATATCGTGGCATCTCGATCTCGATCTTCGTTTCGTCGAGCGCGCGCGAGTCGAGATCGTACCGGAACAGGCTGGCGCCCAGAGAGAAATAGGCCCCGTTTCCGTCCCGGCTCCAGCCGGCGATTTCGCCACCGATGGTGCTGATCCGTCGGACCGGGAGAGAGGGCTGCGGGTCGGTGACCGAGAGGGTCAACGGCTCCTCCCGGTGTGAGGGAAGCTCGACGATGTACACGTGACGATTGGCCTCCACGAGCAGCCGATCCCCCCCGGGCGCGATCAGAGGCGATGCGATCGCTCCGCCACGCCCCTCCGGAGGCCATTCTCCACGGTACACACTGGCGCGCACGTGGGAACGAAGGTCGCTCCCGTCGAAGCGGACGGAGACCAGCCCGTCCCGCGCGGCCTGGCCACGCCGTGGATTCTGAAAGAGATAGATGCGTTCCGGGTCGCGCGTGAAGTGGGGGCGCCCCAGGCCGTGCAGCAATGTAACCTTCCGGATGTTCCCCCCCTCGGCCGGCATCCAGGCAAGCTGCACGCGCGGCCTGGCCCTCGGATACATGTCTTCCCCATACGACAGGAGGTCGTCGATCCAGGCCTGTCTCGACATGGAGACGAAGACGATCCGTTCCCCATCCGGTGAGTAGCTCGGCCACCCGTAGAACGCGGCGCCGCTCGTCAGACGCTCGGGCCGTCCTTCAGCGCCCGCCCTGACACGGTACAGATGCCCCCCCTGCATGTTCTTCCAGGTTGCATAGATGACGAACCGGCCATCCGGTGACCATGACGGCTGGAATTCCCCCTCGTCGCTGTCGGTCAGGCGGCGGGGCGTGCCATCGGGAAGATCCATCACCCAGATCCGTCCGAGCGCCGAGAACACCACTCGCTCCCCATCCGGGGAGATCGATGGCGCCGAGATCCGCCGCGCCCGCACCGGTCCCTCGTCCACCCGACGTTCGAAACGCACCGCAGGCCCCAACGGCTGCTCCACGTTCACGGAGAACGGGATCGGGGCCGTCTCTCCGGACGGAATACTCACTCTCCAGATCTTTCCGCCGATCGTCGTGATCAGAGAATCAGAGTCGGGCGTGAAGCTGGATCCCGGCATCAGGTCCCAGCTCGCGTGCGGGGTGCCCTGGACGTCGAGCTGCACCGGATGGAGCAGCCATCGCTCCTCGCCGGTGGTGAGATCCCGTAGCCTGAGACCGGTTTCGGCATGGTATCGGCTCGCGTAGACGAGCCAGCGGCCGTCAGGAGAGAGCACGGGCCGCAGGCCTCCTCCCTGGGTGTTGCTGTATGGATGGATCTCCCCCGTCTCCCTGTCGTATCTGGCGAGCTGATACTGCCCGATTTGAGGATAGTAGGTCTGCAGCGCCTTCCCCTTCTGAGAGAAGAAGAGATAGCGGGGGTCGGATCCGAAGGCCGGCCCCAGGGCGGTCAATCCCGCCCCTTCTCCGTTCACGAGACTCACCCCACCGCCCCCCGCGATCGGATAGAGCCAGAGCTCCATCAGGGAATTGCGGACGACACCGGTCTTGGCGACGACGATCGCATCTCCATCGGGAGTCCATTCCGGAGAGATGAACACCGTATCCTGTCCATGGGTCAGAGGCACGGCGTCGCCACTGCCGTCAGCGTTCATCAGCCAGACATTCTCCGAACCATCCCGGTCGCTCACGAAAGTGATTCGACGACCATCCGGTGAGAAACGTGGCTGTGTGTCGAAGGCCATCCCTCGAGTGAGAGCTCTCGCCTTCCCCCCCTCGACCGGAAGGACATAAAGATCTCCCAGGAGATCGAAGATCAGGGTCCGGCCGTCCGGGGAGACATCGTTCGAGATCCAGGTGCCCTCATCTGTCGTGAAGGTCAGGGTTCGTGTCGGCTTCAGCGGCAGGCCGTCGGCGCGAGCCGGTTCCTGCGCGATCCAGCCACCCACTGCAGTGATCAAGAGCGCCAGAATGACGACTCCATACTTCGACGGGATCTGCATGAAATTTCCCCCAGAGTCAATGAGCTATCAAGTCGACGGGATCATTGCTTGACGATCCGTCCGGATTACCGCCGACATCGAACCGGTTGAGTTCAGAAATAACATGTAGATGGAAATTTGTCACCTGGGTTAATCTGCCGTCGATAATCGCCCGCTCGACGGGTGGTGATGCCGCAGACCGGCGTGCGGCGGGCCGCTCCCATCGTCTCTCTGCCGGCGCTCCTCTCGTCAGGGATTATGACTGTCAACACGGACACAATCGATCGCGACCCGACGTGCGGCCACGATCCGCGGCGCACTCGTTGGGAGCTCGTCAATCTGGGTGCCATGTGCATCGGCTACGCGGCGATGATGTTGTGCAGGAACACCCTCATCGCCTCCAGCGCGGCGATGATCCGGGATCCTTCAGTGGGCCTCGACAAGGCCAGATACGGCCGGCTCATGAGCTGGCACTCGGCAGGCGCCATCGCCGGCAAGCTCGCCACCGGAGTGGCGGCGGACAGGATCGGCGGCCGGAAGATGTTCCTGCTCGTGCTCCTGTTGACCGCCGCGTCCACGGCTGCGTTCGGCATGGTGTCCGGCTTCTATCTCTTTGCGCTGCTCAATTTTTCCGGTCAATTCTTCAAGTCCGGGGGCTGGCCGGCGGTCGCCAAGCTCATCGGCGAATGGTATCCGCGTCGAAAGCACGGCCGCCTCTGGAGCATCATCGCGATCAGCTCGCGCGTGGGAACCATGACCGCCGGCGTGCTCCTCGGCGCGCTCCTCCTCGTGATCCCCTGGCGCTCGGTCTTCATGGTGTCGGCTGCCATTGCCGGATTGACACTCCTCGCCGGTTGGCTCTGGCTCAAGGAGCGGCCCGCGGACGTTGGTCTCCCCCCGCCGAACTTGGAGCGTCAGGCCTCCGAAGAGAAGCCGATCTCATCCCACCCGCTCGACGGTACCACGATTCCGCAGGCATGTCTGGCGTTCGCCCGGAGCCCTCGAGTCTGGATGATCTGCTTCGGAATGGCTTTCCTGGCCATTCTCATGGATTTCATCCACTTCATCCCTATCTACCTGAGCGAGAGCCTGAACCTGGTTCCCGGGGAGGCTGCCATCAGCGGCAGCGCTTTTCCGGCCGGTATGCTCTTCGCCTTGATCGCCACGAGCCTCTTCTATGATCGCCTCTCCAGACGACGGTTGGTCAGAGTGCTCGGCGGGCTCCTGGCCCTGGGCTGCGCCTGTGCGCTCTCCTTGTGGGCCCTGCCGGGGCTACCGATCCCCGGCTCGATGGACATGCCGATCGCGATCACTTCGATCTTCATGCTCGGCTTCGCCATCTGCCCGGCCTACTACATTCCGATGAGTGTCTTCTCGATCCGATTCGGGGGCCAGCACAGCGGACTTCTGATCACGCTGATCGATGCGTTCGGGTACGCGGCAGCGCTCCTCTTCAACTTCTTCGGCGGCTCGATCGCCCAGAACTACGGTTGGCCGGTCTTTCTGGGCGGACTCCTTACCGTCGCGGTCCTCGCCCTCGTGACCATGACGACCTTCCTGCAACTCGAGCACAGGGCCGAGGCACGAGGGGCCGCGACCTGAACTCGGACAGGCTCCTAGGGGATCTCGTCGACGGATTTGATGCCAAGGCGGGCTTCCAGCTGCTTGATGAATTCGGATTCGAT
>JAPUIN010000368.1 GCA_027297005.1 Acidobacteriota bacterium | reverse complement strand
ACTCCGCGAACGATTCGCTCAGCCACTCGTCGTCACCCGACGCCCAGCCGATCTGGTGCGCCCACCACTGGTGCGCAAACTCGTGCGCCAGGAAACCGTGGAAGAAGTCGCTCTCCAGCCGCGACTGGGACATGAACGCCTCTCCGGTCAACTGCACGAATCCCTGCGGCGCCTGACCGAATCCGAGAAACGGGGCCATCTGGGCAATGTGCAGCTCGTCGTACGGGTAGGGCCCATAGAGATTTTCGTAGAGCTTGAGGATCTCCTTCCCCTCCTCGAAGATTGCATCCACTTTGCGCCGCGGGGCGGTCAGTGTGACGGGGAAGGGCGTGCTGCTCCCGATCCGCTCCAGCACCTCGGGGTCGGTGATCGTGAACGACATGTAGGGGAATGAGTGAATTGTCATCGGGACCCGCGACGAGGTCTCCTCCCCGTTATAGACCGATGCCGCGCTCTGGAAGCGTCCGAAAATCACCCAGGGGAAATGGGATGGAGTGTCGCACTTCATCTCGAGAACGTTCTGCTTCGCCTCGTCGTCCTCGAAGATCTTGATGAATTCTCCTGAGCCGCTGGCCAGTAACGGCTGGGGGACGCGCACGGTCCAGTGAAAGGTCGAACGCCCCCCCAGGAACCCCGACTGGGGATACCAGGCGTTCTGGATCAAACCGTACGATTGGGCCGTGAGCTGATAGACCACTTCCGACTCGCCTTTAAACTCCAGGACCGCGGGGACTCCGGCCATCAGCGGCTGATCGAGGAGAACCAGCAGCTGATCCTTCCGGTGAAGGTGGGAGAGGGAGTTCCCTGATTCGTCGGTGACCGCGTCGATTCGGATGGCGCGGCTGGTGCTGGTCCATAGTGCTCCGAAATCGGCGTTGTTCCCGAGATCGAACAGGAGAACGGTGAGGTTGTTGAGCTGCGGCTCGATGACGACCTTGCGCTCCCAGCGGACCGAACGCGTATCCGGCAGGTTGATGAGCATTTCATGGTGTTTGATCCGGAAGGTGAGATTCTGATCCTTGTCCGGATGTTTCAGGTAGTGCCCCTTGGGGCCATAGTCGGACGAGTGGTGCCAGTCGGTCCAGGGGTAGAAGATGCGGCGGCTCTTGGAGCCCGATGCCTCGGTCGCGTAAATACCGTGCTCGATCTGGAACGCGGGATTGAACATGTAGGTCAACCAGTCATGATTGGTCGTGTTGAGCTCGGCGAGGAAAAAATCCCTCCCCTTCAGAGAGGAGATGCGGTTTTGCAGGAGCTGCATCTCGAGCTGCAGGGCACGGGTTCTGTCCAGGAGATGGTTTCGCTTCCGATAGAGGGCGGACGCCCGCTCGGACAGCGCGGCGTCTCCCGGATCGGAGGCGGGTGAGGCCAGGATGCTCCTGGCGGTTCCGTCACTGAAGCGGAAGACCGCCTCGGTGAACGCTTCGTCCAGCGATTCCGAGCCGGAGTATTTCTTCAGCATGTAGCGCTCGGTGTGGTTCGGTGGACTCATTTTCGCCCGACCGCGCCCCAAGAACACAGCGCCGGTGATCTCCTCCCCGATCGGCTTCGCCAGGAAGACGGTCCCCTGCTCGAGAACCAGTTGCATGTTGTCCTTGCTCAAGGTCAGGTTGCGGACCGCGAAGGCCCGGGAGGTATCCAGCCCTGTGCGGTAGAACGCGTCGAACATCTCTTCGTACACGGCGAGATCGTGGGGTGGGCTCTCCTCACCGGCCTTCTCGTCGGTCGCGAGGCCGAACGATGCCGTGGAGAGGGCGAGAGACAATCCCGTGAGCACGACGATGATGCGGAGACGAGGTTCGCATTGAGGGGAGTGAATGCCCATCGCACCCTCCAGCCGAACGAACGATGAAAGTCAGTTTTGAGACGGTGACGCTCTTCGAGAGCGGCCGCTGAAGATTATTCTAACACCGACGGTGGTGGGTCCGGGTATTTCTCAGCCGACCAGGCGGGCGATGATGCGGTTGGGGTCGGCGCCATCCTCGAGAATCGCGGCGATCCCTTGGAGGACGGGGAGTTTGAGTGATCGGCGTGAGGCGAGCTCGCACGCGGTCGAAACGCTCCCGGCCCCCTCGACGACCGACGGGATCGAGGCGAGCGCCTCGTCCCGGTCGCGCCGTCGTGCCATCTCCTCCCCCATGCGGCGGTTGCGACTGTGTTCCGACAGGCCGGTCCCGATCAGGTCACCCAGCCCGGCCAGCCCGTAGAAGGTCGCGCGACGCCCGCCGAGCGCCACCCCGAGGCGGGTCATCTCCGTCAGGGCCCGCGTGAGCAACGCCGCCTTCGTGTTCATCCCCAGTCCGAGCCCGTCGCACAGCCCCATGAGCAGGGCGTAGACGTTCTTCAGGACCGCCCCGAGCTCGACGCCGGTGACATCGCGGCTGATCTGGAGGCGCAGGATCGGGGTCTGCATCTCACGGCGGACGGCGCGCGCCAGCGCCGCATCGTGATGGGCCAGGACGACGGCGGTCGGGACGCCGCGGGCAAGTTCGTGGGCGATCGACGGGCCGGCCAGCGCCAGGACCCGCTCGCGCTGGCCCGGCGACAGCCCGGAGGCGATCACCTGTGTCATGCGCAGGTAGGAGCCGGGCTCCAGACCCTTGGAGGCGCTGACGATAGCGGGGAGTTCCGGAGTGCCACCCGCCTGCAGCGCGTCAGCCATCATGCCGGTGACCTCCCGCACCACCTTGGAGGGGAGCGCCACGATCACGACACGCGCCCCGGCCAGGGCGGCGGCAAGATCAGTCGTGACGGCGAGACCGCGCGGCAGCGTCACACCGGGAAGGTATTTTGTGTTCTGTCGTTGCGTGCTGATCTCGGCGGCGACGTCCGATTCGATCGTCCACAGGACGACGTCGCGCGATTTTCCCGCTCGGATGCCGGGGACGCCGCCGGTCAGTACCAGACCGAGCGTCGTGCCCAGGTTTCCGGCCCCCAGGATGGCGAACCTCGTACCCGACACGCGTTCTCCCCCGCCAGACCGCGCGTACTCTAGCACAGGGGGGTGCTATAATCCGCGCTCGGCGCCGCGCATAGAGCTTCCGGGCGCGGGGGAGCGGCATGCAGTACGAAGCAGTCATCGGTCTCGAGGTTCACTGCCAGCTCCTGACCCGCTCGAAGCTGTTCTGCGGCTGCTCGACGCGGTTCGGCGATCCCCCCGACACGAACATCTGCCCTGTCTGCCTCGGCATGCCGGGTGTGCTGCCGGTCCTCAACCGCCACGCCGTCGATCTGGCGCTGCGCGCGGCGCTGTCCCTCGACTGTGAGATCCGCCCGCTGTCGGTCTTCGCGCGCAAGAACTACTTCTATCCCGATCTGCCGAAGGGGTATCAGATCTCGCAATTCCACCAGCCGCTCGCCGAGCACGGGCACATGAAGATCCGGGCGGGAGACGCGAGCAAGCAGATCGGGATCACGCGCATCCACATGGAGGAGGACGCCGGGAAGCTCCTGCACGAGGGGTTTCACGACTCCGATCGCAATTCGTACGTCGACTTCAATCGCGCCTGCACGCCGCTGATCGAGATCGTCAGCGACCCCGACCTGCGCGCCCCCGCCGAGGCG
>JAPUIN010000367.1 GCA_027297005.1 Acidobacteriota bacterium | reverse complement strand
TTCGCGCCCTCTGCTAGCATCGTCCTCTATCAGATTGGCAGCAAACGACTTTTCGTCACCGCCCGCCCGGGGGACCAGGGAGGGATTCGGATGTCCGAGCCCAAGTCCTACAGGAATTTCATTGACGGTGAGTGGATCGAGTCGACCTCGGGGGAGGTGATCGAGGATCGAAACCCCGCCGATCAATCCGAGGTCGTCGGCATCTTCCAGCGCTCGGGGGAGGAGGATGTGCGGAGAGCGATCGAAGCCGCCACTCGTGCCTACCGACGCTGGCGTCACACGCCTGCGCCGAAGCGCGCGGAGTATCTGTTCAGGATGGGTGAGATCCTGGTCCGCCGCAAGGAAGAATACGCCAGCGCGATGACGCGCGAGATGGGCAAGCCGATCAAGGAAGCGCGCGGGGATGTCCAGGAAGCGATCGACGTCTGCTATCACATTGCCGGCGAGGGACGCAGGCTGCACGGATTCACGACGCCCTCCGAGCTGCCGAACAAGGCCTGCTTCACGATGCGTGTTCCCGTCGGCCCGTGCGGCCTGATCACACCCTGGAACTTCCCGATTGCCATCCCCTCATGGAAATTGATCCCGGCCCTCGTCTGCGGCAACTCCGTCGTTCTGAAGCCAGCGAGCGATGCGCCGCTCTCGGCCTACCACCTCGTCAAGCTGTGCCAGGAGGTTGGGATCCCACGAGGCGTGGTGAACTACGTGACTGGTGACGGCGCCACGGTGGGCGGCGCGCTCGCCCGCGATCCCGGGATCGTGCTGATCTCGTTCACCGGTTCGTCCGAATCGGGCCGCGAGGTCAACCGGGCCTGCGCCGACACTTTCAAGAGGGTGTCTCTGGAGATGGGTGGGAAGAACGCCATGATCGTGATGGACGATGCCCGGCTGGATCTTGCGGTCGAGGGGGCGCTCTGGGGGGCCTTCGCCACGGCGGGTCAGCGGTGTACGGCCACGAGCCGGATCATCGTGCACAAGAAGGTGCATGACGAGTTCGTGGCGCGCCTCGTTGAAGGGGCGGGGAACCTGAAGGTCGGCGACGGAATGGATGAGGCGGTCCAGGTCGGGCCGCTCATCAATGAGGCGCAGCTCAAGAAGGTCATGAAATATGTGCAGATCGGGCGGGAAGAGGGCGCCGACCCGGTCCTCGGGGGGGTGCGATTGACGAAAGGGGAGTTCGGCCGCGGCTTCTTCTTCGAGCCGACGATCTTCACCAAGGTCGTGCCGAGCATGCGAATCGCCCGCGAGGAGATCTTCGGTCCCGTGGTCTGCGTTCTAGCGGCCGATGGGATGGACGATGCCCTGGAGATCGCCAACGATTCGGTCTATGGTCTGTCGTCCTCAATCTACACGCAGGATGTCAATCGCGCGTTCCGCGCCGTGCGCGATCTTGAGACCGGAATCGCCTACGTCAACTCTTCGACCATTGGCGCCGAAACGCACCTGCCGTTCGGGGGGGTTCGGCAGACCGGTAATGGGCACCGCGAGGGCTCGGCCACCACGGCGATCGAAATCTTCTCTGAATGGAAATCGGTCTACGTCGACTATTCCGGCAAGCTCCAGAAGGCGCAGATCGACAACAACTGATCAGACGAAAGGCGGACCGGGACGATGCAGATCGGGATCCCGAAGGAAACCAAGGACAACGAATACCGAGTCAGCCTCGTTCCCGCGGGCGTCCGCGCGCTCGTCGAATCAGGCCACCAGGTTCTGGTGGAGGACGGCGCCGGGACGGGGAGCGGCATCCCCAACGAGGCGTATGCAACGGCGGGAGCGATCGTCGTGAGGGATGCCGCCGCGGTGTTCCGCCGGGCCGACCTGGTCATGAAGGTGAAGGAACCACAGTCGTACGAGCTCCCGATGTTCCGCGAAGGGCAGGTGCTCTTCACCTTCCTCCACCTCGCCCCGCAACCCGATCTGACCCGCGGTCTGCTGAAGTGCGGAGTCACGGCCGTCGCCTACGAGACGATCGTGGACGACGGGGGTGGTCTTCCTCTGCTGATCCCGATGAGCGAGGTTGCAGGCCGGATGGCGATCCAGATCGGGGCCTATTACCTGCAGCGTACCCTCGGGGGGCGCGGAATCCTTCCGGGTGGCGTACCGGGCGTCCCTCCCGGAGACGTCGTGATCCTGGGCGGCGGAACAGTCGGGATCAACGCGGCCATGATGGCGATCGGACTGGGTGCACGGGTAACGATCCTGGACCGCTCGCTGCCGCGGCTGCGCTATATCGACGAGATCTTCCGCGGTCAAATTCAGACGATCTATTCGACGGCTGCCTACATCGAGGAGTCGGTCCGGCGCGCCGACCTGTTGATCGGCGCCGTCCTGGTCCCGGGTGCCTCCGCCCCGCGCCTCGTGCCGCGCTCGATGATCGCGACCATGAAGAAGGGATCGGTGGTCATCGATGTCTCGGTCGATCAGGGAGGCTGCATCGAGACGAGTCACCCGACGACGCACTCGAAGCCAACCTTCGAGGTTGATGGCGTCGTCCACTACTGCGTCTCGAACATGCCCGGGGCCGTCCCGCGGACCTCGACGTTCGCGCTCACCAACGCCACCCTGCCTTACGCCCTTAAAATGGCCGAGCACGGCCTGGCTGAGGCGGTCCGCCGCGATCCCGCTCTGGGCGCCGGCGTGAACACCCACGCCGGCCAGGTGACCCACCGCGCCGTCGCCGAGTCGCAGGATCTGCCGTTCGTTCCGCTCGAGCAGGTGATCTAGGAGCCGCCCGGGTATTGCGGCGTCCCGGCCGCGACTCGACGCACGATAATGACCGGTTCCCTGGTCTCCGGGGTCAGTCGTACTTAATCGGGATGACGGCGGCCGGCCGGCCGTCGACGCCGTAGTAGAGGGGAAGCTCGCCATCGGGGAACAGGTGGTCGAGGGGGCCCGGACCGTTGCCGTCTGCGGACGGGATGTCGGCGGGGGGACCGTCGATGCCGTTCATCAGGTCCCTTCGTTCGCCGCGGCTGATATCGAGGGCAACCCGGCGTACGCTGTCCACTTCGAGAATCAGAATCTCCCGCCCGTCGTCCGATAGCTGGATGTCCCCCTCCCCCCCGTTGACGAGTCGAATCACTTCATCCGGGCTGATGCGCAGCTCGAGGTGCCTCGAGATCTCGTACCGCTGCAGGAAATAGGGGAGGGTGGTCCGGAAGTGCTCGACCTCCGAGCACGACTCCAGCGGTTCCGTCCCTTCGACGAACGCTTCGAGAAACGTGTCGCCGCATCTCGATTGGACCGT
>JAPUIN010000366.1 GCA_027297005.1 Acidobacteriota bacterium | reverse complement strand
AGCGATCGAGATGCTCGCGGCAGACAACGACCGGGGCCGCCGCGAACTGGTTGGTTGTGAAGACGCCGGCGGCCGGCACCCGCTTGTCACACACGATCAGGACGAGATCGAGCGGACGGCGGCCCTTGCGGATGCGACGCGACTTCAGGCCGCAGAACGCCCCCGCGACCCGGAATCCGGCTGGCAGGCGCGGGCGCGCGAGCAGACCGTCGGACGATCCGTTCAGATTCTTCAATTCAACTTCCAGACGTCGACCGGCTCCGGGGCGTCGGGACGACGGCGCGGTCGATCCTTCGGGCTCACCTTCCGCGGCAAGCGACTCGCGCGCGAATTCGTCCGTCGCGCGACGACAAAGGAGCGCACCCGCTCCAGATCCTCCGCGACCCGGTCCGGTGCGGTCCCGCCATGCCGGTCGCGCCGCGCGATCGATCCATGCGTCGTCAGCCAGTCGCCAACGTCCTTGCCGAACAGGGGGGAGATCGAGCGCAGGACGTCGAGGGGAAGGCGGTCCAGCCCGATCTTGTCACGACGCGCGCGCTCCGCCGCCTCGCCCGCGAGACGATGCGCCTCGGCGAACGGGACGCCACGCGCCACGAGGTGTTCGGCGAGGTCGGTCGCGAGAAGTCCGCCGGTGTCGTTCCGAAGACCGCGCGTGGCGACCGGCGCCAACATCGGCACCACCGTCGTGAACGCCTCGATCGACCCGCGTGTCGTGTCGATCGCGTCGAACAGTGCCTCCTTATCCTCCTGCAGATCCCTGTTGTAGCTGGACGGCAGTCCCTTGAGCGTGGTCAGAAAACCGGAGAGCCTCCCCACCACCCGACCCGCTCTGCCCCGGATCAATTCAAGGACGTCAGGGTTCTTCTTCTGTGGCATCAAGCTCGAGCCGCTCGAGCCGGCGTCGTCAAGCGCCAGCCAGCCCTGCTCCTCCGAGGTCGCGAGGATGAAATCCTCGGCGGCCTGCGACAGGTGAATCATCACCAGTGCACAGGCCTGGAGAGCGTCGGCGACGAAATCGCGATCGGCAACGGCGTCAAGGCTGTTGTCCGAGGCGCGCGAGAACCCGAGCCGTCGGGCGAGAGCCTGGCGATCGATCGGCGCGGTCGTCCCGGCCAGCGCCCCGCAACCGAGGGGGCACTCATCCAGGCGATCGATCGTCGCGACGAAGCGGTCGTCGTCCCGCATCAAGCGGTGCGCGTGCGCTAGGATGAGATGGGCGAGCAGGATCGGCTGAGCCCGACGAAGATGGGTGTAGCCGGGAACCGCCAGGTCACCTGCCCGCTCGGCGAGATCGGCCAGGGCCCCGACCGCCTCGGCCGTGCGCTTCCGCAAATCCAAAATAGCTTCGCGACACCAGATGCGGAGATCGGTCGCGACGAGATCGTTTCGTGAGCGGCCGGTCCGCAGCCGTCCGGCCAGCCCCGGCCCGACCTCGAGCGCCAGGCGTGCCTCCACGTACGAGTGGACGTCTTCGGGCAGAGGATCGATCTCGTGGCCCGAACCGGCAGAGACCCCTTCCTCGGCGATCAGTCGGAGGGCGGCATCGATCCGTGCGGCCTCTTTCGCCGACAGAACGCCCGACTCGCCGAGCGCGGCGATCCACGCCCGGTTGCATGCAATATCGGCCGCGAGCAGTCGATGGTCGATCGAGAACGACTCGCTGAATCGCTCCAGCCGGGGGTCGGGGCTCTTGCGGAAGCCGCCTCCCCACAGGCGAGACTTCTGTGGGCCGCCCCCCTCACCGTGCACAGGATCGGTCATTGTGTCACCTGCCGGATCGGCGTGTGCTCCCGCTTCTTCAATCCACCTTCCCTCACGCTGCTCCCGATCCCGGTGCGCGGGGCGGTGGCGGATGTTGCACCTGCACCGCGCGTCGAAAGACCGAACAGCCGGATGAACCCCTCGGCGTGTTTCGGCTCGAACGATTCCTCCATCGTGAAGCTGCCGAGCCGCTGGTCGTAGCGGGACCGGTCGGCGCTGCGGCCGCAGATGGTCAGCGTGCCGCGGCACAAGCGCAACGACACCCGCCCCGTGACGTGCTCCTGGGTCGCATCCACGAACGCGTCGAGCGCGGTGCGGAGCGGTGTGTACCAGAGACCGTCGTAAACGATCTGCGCGTAGCGCGCGGCGATCCCCTGCTTCTCGTGCGCCGTGGCGCGGTCGAGGCAGAGTGATTCCAGTTCGCGGTGCGCCTGCTGGAGAACCGTGCCGGCCGGCGTCTCGTAGACGCCGCGCGATTTGATTCCGATCAGCCGGTTCTCGACCAGGTCGGCCCGGCCGATACCGTGCTCGCCGGCGATCCGGTTGAGGCGGTCCACGAGGTCGACGCCGCCGAGCACCTCACCGTCGAGGGAGATCGGCGTTCCGCGCTCGAACCCGATCGAAACCTCGACGCCCGCTGCCGGCGCTGTGTCCGGCGCGCATGTCATCAGAAAGAGATCGGCCGGTGGCTCGACGGCCGGATCCTCGAGAGCGCCCCCCTCATGGCTCACGTGCCAGAGGTTGCGATCCCGGCTGTACGGGGAGGAGCGGGTGACCGGCACCGGAATGCCGCGGGCGGAGGCGTAGTCGATCGCCTCCTCACGGGAGCAGATCGACCACTCGCGCCAGGGCGCGATAATCCGGAGATGAGGCGCGAGCGCCTGGTAGACGAGTTCGAACCGGACCTGATCGTTCCCCTTCCCGGTGCAGCCGTGCACGAGGGCGTCGGCGTCATGTTCGAACGCGGCGCGCACCTGCTCGCGCGCGATGATCGGCCGCGCCAGCGCCGTGCCGAGGAGGTATCCGTTCTCATAGACCGCTCCGGCCCGCAGCGCCGGCCAGATCTGCTCCTCGACGAACGCCGCGCGCAGGTCACGCGCAATGAACGAGTCGGCGCCGGCGTCGAGGGCACGGCGCTCCAGGCCGTCCAGCTCCCCGCCCTGTCCGACGTCGGCCACCATGGCGATCACCTCGCAGCCGTATACCTCTTTCAGCCACGGGATGATGATCGATGTATCGAGACCTCCCGAGTAGGCCAGCACGGCGCGGCGAATCATGATCGTCCTCCCGCTTCCGGAACGCCGGCCGCGGCGTTTCGGTCGCCTGTTGTGGCGTCCAGGGTGAGTACGCCGTCGAATGTGTCGAGAAACCGATCGATCTCTTCGACCGAGACAACAAAAGGCGGCAGGAGCCTCAGGACATTCCGGCCGG
>JAPUIN010000365.1 GCA_027297005.1 Acidobacteriota bacterium | reverse complement strand
CATGTTGAGTCCGCAGATGGCGTCGGTCAGCCCCGTCTGCAGTACCGGCACCGGGATCAGGTCGCTTCCCCGGAACCGCAGAGCAGCCGGGATTTTCGCCAGGAGCGATCGTGCCCGTCGCACCCCCATGATGCGCTTGATAAAGGAGTACGGCAGCTGGAAGGGAATGCGCGACATCGACTCCACGCCGCCCGCGAGGACCACGTCGGCGAGGCCCGACTCGACGAGATGATAGGCGCTCGTGATCGACTGCAGACCGGAGGCGCAATTCTGGTTCACGGTGAAAGCGGGGACGCGCCGCGGGATCCCTGCCTTGAGCGCCGCCACCCGCGCCAGGGTTGTCGATTCGGCGGGCTGCGCGATGTTGCCGACGATCACCTCGTCGACGACGCCGGGGTCGAGATCGATCCTCGCCATCGCCTCGACCAGCGCGATGCGCGCCAGCTCATCAGCCGGCACGTCGGCAAGAGCGCCCCACGCCCTGCAGAACGGAGTGCGAACTCCATCGACGATGACGACGCTGCGCCGCTCGCTCATCTCGGGGCCGCCCTGTGCAGGCAGCTGCGGGCCGGGCGGTTCATTCCCGATTCCCCTCGCGTGAGATCCCGTACTGCTCGAGCTTCTTGTACAGATTGCTCCTGGGCGTGTCGATCTCCTTGGCGGTGCGGGCAACGTTCCAGCGGAACTCATACAGCTTACACGTGATGAAGGCGCGCTCGGCGCCATCCCGGAACTCCTGCAGAGTCCGGTAGCGGCCGGGATCGATCCCTCCTCCGGTCGTCGCGGCATCCGGCGTGTCCGGCAGCTCGCCCGGCCCCCCCTCGAACGACGCCACATCACGCTCGCCGATCGTCTCGCCCGGAGTCATGATCAGCAGCCGCTCGACGGCGTTCTTCAGCTCGCGCACATTGCCGCGCCAGAGTCGCCCCTTCAGCCGGGCCAGCGCGCCGTCCTCGAAGCGCCGGGGGGGTTCGTCGTTCTCGGCGCAGAAGACGCCGATGAAATGCTCCACGAGCAGCGGGATGTCTTCGCGGCGCTCGCGCAGGGGCGGACAGGTTATGGGGACGACGTTGAGGCGGAAGAAGAGATCCTCGCGAAAGCGCCCCTCTTGGATCTCAAGCGGCAGGTCCTTGTTGGTCGCGGCGATCACCCGTACGTCGACCCGGAGGGTTTTCGCCATACCGATCGGTTCGACATCGCCGCTCTCGAGCACGCGAAGCACCTTCGCCTGCGTGCGCCGGCTCATGTCGCCGATTTCGTCCAGAAAGATCGTCCCGCCGTCCGCCTGTACGAACTTCCCAATCTGGCGGCCGGCCGCACCGGTGAAGGCCCCCTTCTCGTGTCCGAACAGCTCCGACTCGATCAGCTCCTCGGGGATCGCGGCGCAGTTGACCTTCACCAACGGCTGCGCGGCACGCTGGCTGCCGCGGTGGATCGCCTGCGCGATCAACTCCTTGCCGGTGCCGCTCTCGCCGGTGATCAGCACGGTCGCGTGGGTCGGTGCGGCCCGGGCGACCGCCTCCTCGATCCTCTTCAGGGCGGACGATCGGCCGACCATACGCAAGCGTTCCTCCGCCTCCCCCCGGAGTTTCTGGTTCTCCTGACGCAGCCTCTTGTGCTCGATGGCATTGCGAATGGCGGTGAGGACACGATCCGACTCCAGCGGCTTTTCCAGGAAATCGTAAGCGCCCTTCCGGATCGCCTCGACGGCGGTCGGGACATCCCCGTGGCCGGAAATCATCAGGATGGGTGTGTGGGGATCCCTTTTGCGTGCCAGCTGAAGCGCCTCGAGGCCGTCCATGCCGGGCATCTTGATATCGAGCAGCACCGCGTCGGGCGACTCGCGTTCGAGGGCTGCGATCCCGCCGGGACCGGATGCCGCCTCCGCGTACTCGTACCCTTCGTACTCGAGCACCATACGCAGGGACTTCCGGATGGCCTCGTCGTCGTCGATGACCAGGACCTTGCCCTTCAAGTACCTCTCCGGGGACGCGCGTGCAGGCTTCGGGTGGGGCACTCCGTGGCGGCGGTCGCCCCGCAGCGGATCAGGCACCCGATGATAACAAAAAGCGGGGCCCGAGAGTGTTCGGGTCCCGCTTCAGCATCCTCGCCGCGTTGTCGCAGCGCCTCGCATCCCGTGGCACGGCGTCGCGAACGCAGCCCCACGCACCCGGGCAGGCCCTTACTCCTCCCCCTCCATGCGCACGGTGACGTAGCGCGACGTCGCGGCGTTGGACGCCGACCGGGCCGGCGGATGCGTGACATAGAAGACGATGAGCCCGCCCGACTTGATCTTGCGCAGCTCGCGGCGGTAATCCGCGACGCTGTCGATCGGGACGCGGTTGACCTCGACGATCACGTCGCCGCGGTTGAGACCCTGTTCGTACGCTTTCGAGACCCGCGAAACGCGAGTGATGATGACGCCGGTCGTCTCAGACGGCAGCTCGATCTCGTTCAGGACACTCGGTGAGATCGCATCGACCGAGATCCCCAGGGTCTTCTCGTGGGGATCCTCGCCGCCCGGCAGGCCCGGCGACGATCGGCCGCCTGTGAGCTGGTCAGGGGGAGGCCGATCGATCAGCTCGGCGCTGAGGACAACCTCTTCGCCGCCGCGAACGATCTTCAGCTTCACCGTTTCGCCCGGTCTCTTCGCCGAGACCAGCCGGACCACCTGCTTGGTCGTCCTGATCGGCTCGCCGTCGACCGCAATAATGATGTCGCCCCGCTCAACTCCGGCCGCCTCGGCCGGGAGCCCCGGCGTGACCGACTGCACGATCGCCCCGTGATCGTTTTCCAGCCGCCACGCCTCCTGCAACTCGGGCGTGATCACCCCAAGCTGAATCCCGAGGAATCCGCGCGCCACCTTACCGGTGGCGCGCAGTTGGTCGATCACGTTTCTGGCGATGTTGATCGGCACCGCGAACCCGATTCCCTGGCCGATGCTGCTGATCGCCGTGTTGACACCGATCACCTCGCCTTGCACGTTCACGAGCGGGCCGCCGGAGTTGCCGAAGTTGATCGCCGCGTCGGTCTGGATGAAATCGTCGAGATTGACGTCGCGCACGCCGAGCCCCGTCTGCAGGTAGCGCCCCTTGGCGCTGACGACCCCCACCGTCACGGTATGGTCGTAGTTCAGGGGGTTGCCGACGGCCAGGACCCAGTCGCCGACCCGCATCCTGTCCGAATCACCCATTTCGAGATGCGGCAGTCGGCTGTCGACCTCGATCTTGATGAGGGACAGATCGGTGCTGGGATCGCTTCCGATCACCTCCGCGTCGTATTCACGGAGATCGCCGCTCAGGATAACGCGGATCTGCGTGGCGTCCTCGATGACGTGGTAGTTGGTCAGGATGTAGCCATCATCACTGATCAGGAAGCCCGAGCCGCCGCTCTGCTCGAAGCGATCCTCCTCGGGCTCTCCCGGGGAGCGCCGCCGCGGCGGCCCGAAGAAGAACTCGAACGGATCGCCGTGGAACGGCCGCCGCCCCTTCTCCCCCCGCCCCTGCACACGTTCCACCGCCGTAATGCTGACCACCGCAGGGTTCACCCGATCGACGATGTCGGCGAACGACCCGGGCATGTTCCCGGTGTTGAGGACGGCGCTGTGTTGCGCGCGGGCCGCGGCATGTAACGGCCGATCCTCGGCGGGGTCGGAGATCGCCGCCTGTCCGGGAAGCGTCAGGTTGAGACCACCCGCCAGCCCCATTCCGAATACAACGGAGGCCGCGGCGATCAGAACCAACGTGATGAGTTGACCGTTCTTCCTCATGTGAGGGTGCTCCTTATCGCCCGCCCTGTCCCCAATGAATTCAGTATAGGCCCCGCTTTGATCCGTCGTCAAGGACGGTGGCCGGGCCGATCACGCCGCGCTTCCCGCCACCCCCGCATCGAGTGCGGCGCGCACGCACTTCAGCAGATGCGCGGCGTTCACCGGCTTCTCGATGATCTCCGCCACCCCGAGGCGTGCCGCCTGGCGGCGGATCGTCGCGTCCAGGTAGGCGCGGATCAGAAGGACCCGCGGGCCGGGAGATCCCGCCGGCAGAATCCGACGCATGCGGGCGAGAAGATCGAGGCCGGTGATCCGCGGCATCCGCTGATCGAGGATCAGGAGGTCGGCGCGGGCCAGTGACGCCGGGTCGAGGACAATCGCCTCGATGTCGCCGCACAGTTCGACCTCGTCCCCGTTCCGTCCGAGAAGGCGGCCGTAGGCCTGCAGGACTGCCGGGTCGTCATCGACCACCAGGATCGTTCTGGATTTCACCGGTTCACCATCTCTGCCCAGTCCCGATATAGCAAGAGATGTGCCACGCGATCCGGGTACCCCGGACCCCGGGCTGTGGCTGGACGGCAACGGTCGGGCCGGAGCACAAGGTATTGACCGGTCAACGCTTGGGGGGTCGCGGGAAAAAGGCTGAGGCAGCGCATGCGGCACCCTGCGGGAGAAGCAGGGGGGGAGGGATGGAGCCTCTGGCCCCCCTGGCGCGTGCCGCGCGTCAATTTGACGCTGACGCCGAAATCACTCCTCCCCCTCTCCGACCTGATCGTACTCGCGCAGCTTGCGCTGCAGGGTCCTCAGACCAATCCCCAGGATCTCGGCGGCACGGGTCCGATTTCCGCCGGTCTCCTCCAGCGTGCGGAGAATCGCCTCTTTCTCGATCTCATCCATGGTGCGCGCCAGGCCGGCCGGAACCGTCCCGGCGACCGGCCCGGGCGACGGGGTACGATAGTTATCCGGCAGATCCTCGAGCCTGATCGACGTCCTCTCCGGCGGCGCCAGCACAACCAGGCTTTCGATCAGGTTCCGAATCTCCCGCACGTTGCCATTCCAGCGACAACGCTTCATGACCTCGAGCACCTCCGGATCGAGCGACAGCTCCCGTCGGCCGTTCTCCTCCTTGAACGTTTCCAGGAAGCGGTGAACCAGAAGCGGAATGTCCTCCACGCGTTCCCGGACCGGCGGGATCTCGATCGTCACCACCTTCAGCCGGTAGTACAGATCGCTCCTGAAGATGCCGGCCGCGACATTGCCCTCGATATCCGTATTGGTGGCGGCGACGATCCGCACGTCGACCTGGATCGTCTCGGTCCCTCCCACGCGCATGAAGGAGCGCTCCTCGAGAACGCGCAGCAGCTTCGCCTGCAGCGCGCTCGGCATCTCGCCGATCTCGTCGAGGAAAAGTGTCCCGCGGTCGGCGAGCTCGAACTTGCCGGCCTTGCGCTGCACCGCGCCGGTGAAGGCACCGCGCTCGTGGCCGAACAGCTCGCTCTCCAGGAGATCGGCCGGGATGGCGGCGCAGTTGATCGGCAGGAGCCGCCCCTCGCGACTCGGCGAGTTCTCGTGCAGGGCGTGGGCCACCAGCTCCTTGCCGGTCCCCGAAGGACCGGTGACGAGCGTGGTCACGTCGTTCGTCTTCTCGAAGAGCA
>JAPUIN010000364.1 GCA_027297005.1 Acidobacteriota bacterium | reverse complement strand
CGATGAGCGGGCGGATGATCAGGCCATCGACGACCGGATAAATGCCGGCAAGACCGCGCGTCCCTGAGCCGCGCAGCAGCCGGAGCATGAGGCTCTCGGCCTGGTCGTCGCGGGTGTGGCCGAGCGCGACCCGATGGGCATCAATCTGGCGGGCGGTCTCAATGAGAAAGCGCTTGCGGATGTCGCGCGCGCGGGCCTCACGCGATGACTGCTTCCCGGCCGCGCCGGTCCAGGTCGAGGGTGGCACCCGGCCGACGGTCACCGGGAGGCCGCGCCGGATCGCCATGCGGCGCACGAACTCGGCGTCCTTCTCGGAGGCGCGACCGCGCCAGCCGTGATCGAGATGTGCGACGTGCAGATCCAGGTCCATCTCGCGGGTGAGATCGCAAAGGACGGCCAGGAGCGCGGTGGAGTCGGGCCCGCCAGAGACCGCCACCACAACGCGCTCGCCGGGACGGAGCATGTCGTGTGCCGCGATCGTCTTAAGCACCGTGCGTTCAATCATGAGAGCCATCCCACATCCCGCCCGCGCAGGCGTGCTTCAGGGACACGGTACCCGAACGCGACGGCTCGATTCCCGGGAGAGAGTACGGAGCGACGCACCTGGCTATGGTAGCGGTGCAGGGATTCGAACCCCGGACGCCGCGGATATGAGCCGCGTGCTCTAACCAACTGAGCTACACCGCCTTATCGCGAATCACGCATTTTAGGGGAGCCCCATCGGCCTGTCAAGCAAAGAACCCCCGCAAGCTCCCGGTTCGTGTGGATCTTAC
Source organism: Acidobacteriota bacterium (assembly GCA_027297005.1). Next base: position 8,514 of record JAPUIN010000364.1, on the reverse strand, counting down.
GCCAATCAGTGACCTATAATCCCGATAAGTTAACCGGGGGCGCGCGTGCCGCAGTGCAAGGAATGCTCCGTCGATGAAAATGAAACCTATCTGCAAAAGTGTCCGATCTGCCACAAGATGGTCTGCGACGAGCACAAGTACGTGCGCAGCGGTCGCGTCTTCTGCAGCAAGTTCTGCGGTGCCTACTTCTTCCACGGAGATGACGACGATGACTGAACGGGTTGCCTGATGGGTTTCCCCATCCAGCGTCCACGACGTCTCCGCCGGAACGCTCTCCTTCGCGCCTTCGCCCGCGAGACCGATCTGACTCCGGCCGACCTGATCTACCCGCTGTTCGTTGTCCCCGGTCAGCAGGTGCGTCAGGAGATCGGCTCGATGCCGGGGCAGTTTAATCTCTCGGTCGACGAAGCGGTCGGTGAGGCCCGCGCGGCCCGTGCACTTGGCATTCCCGCCGTGCTCCTGTTTGGCATCCCCGAGACCAAAGACGCCGTGGCGTCCGGCGCCTACGACGACGATGGCATCGTGCAGCGCGCCGCCCGCGCGCTGAAGAAGGAGGTGCCGGACCTGCTCGTGATCACCGACGTCTGTCTGTGCGAGTACACCGATCACGGGCACTGCGGCGTCGTCGAGGGGGAGGAGATCGTCAACGACGCCAGCCTCGAGCTGCTGGCGAAGACGGCGGTCTCGCAGGCGCGCGCCGGTGCCGACGTCGTCGCTCCGTCCGACATGATGGACGGCAGGGTCGGCGCGATTCGCAAGGCTCTCGACGCGGCGCGCATGCCATCGATCCCGATCCTGTCGTACGCCGCGAAGTATGCCTCGGCCTTTTATGGACCATTCCGCGAGGCTGTGCAGTCAACGCCGCGTTTCGGAGATCGCAGGAGCCATCAGATGGATCCGGCCAATGTGCGAGAGGCGCTGCGCGAGGTGGAGCTCGATATCGAGGAGGGGGCCGACATGGTGATGATCAAGCCGGCGCTCCCGTATCTCGACGTGATTTACCGTGTGCGCGAAGCGTTCCGCGTCCCGGTTCTCGCCTATCACGTCTCCGGCGAGTATGCGATGCTGAAAGCCGCAGCGAAGAACGGCTGGATCGACGGCGATCGCGTGCTGATGGAAAGCCTGATCGCAAGGCGCCGGGCCGGCGCCGACAGGATTGTGACTTATGCCGCGAGGGAGGCGGCGCGACTGCTGAACGGCTGACCCAAGGGCCTGTCCGAGTATCGCGTGGGGCCGCGCGCATGGGGCTTGCGAGGCGCGACGCGGTACGCGCCCGCATCCGGCGCCACGGAGTTTCGAACGCGGTCCGACGCAATACTCGGACAGGCTCCTAGGGAAACGAGGCGAGGATGATGACGGCACTCTCACGCAAACTGTTCGATGTGGCCCGTGAGGTCATTCCGGGCGGCGTCAACTCTCCGGTGCGCGCCTTCATCGCGGTTGGGGGGGATCCTCTCTTCTTCACCAGAGGCCGCGGCTCGTTGATGTACGACGTCGACGGCAACGAGTACATCGATTACATCTCGTCGTGGGGGCCGCTGATCCTCGGGCACGCGCACGAGTTGATCGTGCGCGCTCTCCAGGAGGGGATCCGTGACGGAACATCCTTCGGCACGCCCAATCCGCACGAAGTCGATCTGGCCCGCCTCGTCGTAGAGGTCGTCCCCGGGATCGAGAAGGTCAGGATGGTCAACTCGGGCACCGAGGCGTCCCTCTCGGTCTTGAGGCTCGCCCGGGCCTTCACGGGGCGTGACCTGGTCGTCAAGATGGAGGGCTGCTACCACGGTCACGTCGACTCGCTGCTGGTGAAGGCGGGCTCGGGGGTCGCCACCCTCGGCATTCCCGGCACGCCTGGCATCCCGCGGTCCGTCGCCCAAGGCACCATCGTTCTCCCCTACAACGATCTCGACGCGTTCTCCCGCCTCGCGCAGGAGCGGGGGAGCGAGATCGCCTGCGTGATCGTCGAGCCGGTGGCTGCGAACATGGGTGTCGTGCCGCCGCGGCAGGGTTACCTCGAGGGGCTCCGTGAGATCACAAGCCGCACCGGCATTGTCCTGATATTCGACGAGGTGATCACCGGATTTCGGATAGCGCTCGGTGGCGCTCAGGAGCGGTACCGCGTGACGCCGGACCTGACCACCCTCGGCAAGATTCTCGGAGGCGGCCTTCCGATCGGTGCCTACGGCGGCCGCGAGGAAATCATGGACCGCATCGCTCCGGTCGGGGATGTCTATCAGGCCGGGACACTGTCCGGCAATCCCCTGGCGATGCGGGCCGGCGTGGTGATGCTGCAGCAGCTCAAGAAGCCCGGCGTCTACGAGAGGCTCGAGGAGACGGGGGCGCGGCTGGCGGCCGGTCTGTCGGCAGCGGCCGAGGAGAGCGGCATCCCCGCGCGGGTGAGCCGCGTCGGATCCCTCCTGACGCTGTTCTTCGCGCCGCGATCCCCCTCCGATTGGTCGGGCGCCGCCGCGGCGGACGGAGCGCGGTTCGCGTTGTTCTTCCGTCGGATGCTCGAGCAGGGCATTTACCTGCCACCCTCGCAGTTCGAGGCGTGGTTCCTCTCGCTCGCGCACTCCGACGATCAGATCGACAGGACGATCGCCGTCGCCCGGAACGTGCTGAAGGGGATAGCGCGCTAGGAGTCTGTCCGACCGCCGGGGACGGGTCACCAATGCCGGAGCTTGACCAGGTCGAGGGATGCCCATTCTGTGAATGCGTCGGAGGTCCCCCCGTCCCGGTCTATAATTGAGGTTCACGCTGAGTCCCGACCCCCCAGCGGGACATCCGCGACCGTGAAGTGATCCATCCCGGGGAGCCGATCGTGAAACCGCGCACGTTGTTCGACAACATCTGGAGTGCCCACCTCGTCCGCCAGGAGACCGAGGATGTCCCTGCGATCCTGTACGTCGATCTCCACCTGATCCACGAGGTGACTTCGCCGCAGGCGTTCCAGCAACTGCGCGACCGCGGTCTGAGGGTGCGACGCCCGAAACAGACCATTGCCACCATGGATCACTCCATCCCGACGATCCCGCCTGGCCCGGACGGCCGCATCCTGGTCACCGACTCGCAGGCGGCGGATCAGATCCGCCAGCTTGAGACGAATTGCAAGGAGTTCGGCATCCGTCTCCACGCGCTCGGCACCGCGGGGCAGGGGATCATCCACGTCATCGGGCCCGAACTGGGACTGACTCGGCCCGGGATGACCATCGTCTGCGGCGACAGCCACACCTCGACGCACGGTGCCTTCGGGGCGCTCGCGTTCGGGATCGGGACGACCGAGGTCGGACACGTGTTGATGACCCAGTGCCTCCTCCAGAGCCGCCCGAAGACGATGGCGATCCGCCTCGAGGGACGTCTGCAGCCCGGCGTCACCGCCAAGGATCTCATCCTGGGGATCATCGCCCGCATCGGCGTGGCGGGAGGGACGGGCCACGTCCTCGAGTACACGGGGCCGGCCGTACGCGCCCTGTCGATGGAGGAACGGATGACGGTCTGTAACATGTCGATCGAGGCCGGCGCGCGCGCCGGAATGATCGCGCCGGACGATACGACCTTCGAGTACCTTGCCGGGCGCGAGCACGCGCCACAGGGGGAGGCGTGGGATCGGGCCCTCGAGATCTGGCGGGATCTCCCGGGCGACGAGGAGGCGCGGTTCGATCGCGAGGTGACGATCGATGCCTCGACGCTCGCCCCGATGATCACCTGGGGGACCAACCCTGGAATGGCAATCCCGATCAGCGGGACGGTGCCGGAGGATGGCAGCGACGTGACGATTCGCAAGGCGCTCGATTACATGGGTCTGAAGGCGGGGCAGTCTCTCCTGGGCCGTCCGGTCGACGTCGTCTTCATCGGCTCGTGCACCAACGCGCGCATTTCGGATCTGCGTCTGGCGGCGGGCGTCATGAAGGGACGCCGGGTGTCCGGAGGCCTGCGGGTTCTCGTCGTGCCCGGCTCGCAGGCAGTGAAGCGACAGGCGGAATCGGAAGGGCTCGATCGCATCTTCCGGGCGGCCGGTGCGGAATGGAGGGAGTCCGGCTGCTCCATGTGCATCGCCATGAACGGGGACCAGCTGCAACCGGGGCAGTATGCCGTCAGTACGAGTAACAGAAATTTCGAAGGGCGCCAGGGGCCGGGCGGGAGAACCTTCCTCGCCAGCCCTCTCACTGCCGCCGCGACCGCCATCGCGGGACGGATCGCCGATGCCCGCGAGATCGTGGGGCGCTGATGGAACGGTTCCGGACGATTTGCTCGCGCACGGTCGTGCTGCCGATCGACAACATCGACACTGACGTGATCATCCCCGCGCGTTTCCTCAAGGTCACGACCCGCGAGGGGCTCGGCAGATGGCTGTTCGCAAACTGGAGATATGACGGTTCCGGCGCGCCGAAGGACGATTTCATCCTCAACGCGCCGTCGGCCGCCGGAGCGCAGATCCTCGTCGCTGGAGATAATTTCGGCTGCGGCTCGTCGCGCGAGCATGCTCCATGGGCCCTGCTCGATTTCGGAATCAGAGCGGTGGTGAGCACGCAGATCGCCTCCATCTTCCGGGCGAACGCCCTCAAGAACGGCCTGCTGCCGGTCGTGGTCGATGCGGAGTTCCATCGTCGCCTGGTCGACGAGCCGGGTGGCGAGGTGACGATCGACCTCGAGGCGCAGACGATTGTAAACTCCTCCAAAGCGAGCGCGGCGTTCCCAATCGATCCGTTCGACCGCCACTGCCTCCTGCAGGGGATCGATCACCTGACGTTCCTGCTCGAGCAGGAAGGGGCGATCGCGGCGTACGAGAGCCGCACCGCATCACGGGGCTGATCGCACAATGGGCACGAAGGAGGCGATCGGCTTCGTCGGGCTCGGCATCATGGGCCGCGCGATGGCGGGCAACCTGCTGCGCGCCGGATTCCCGCTGATCGTCCATAACCGCACCCCTTCGAGAACCGAAGAACTCGCGGCGGCCGGTGCCGTTGTCGCCGAAACGCCCGCAGCGCTGGCGGCGCGATGCGGGATCATCGTCACCATGGTCTCGGACACACCCGACGTCGAGTCAGTGATCGCCGGGCATAATGGTATCCTGGACGGCATCCGTCCCCGCTCCCTCGTCATCGACATGAGCACGATCTCGCCCGACGCGGAAAAAAAGCTCGCCGTACGGCTGCGCGACCGTGAATGCGATCTCGTCGATGCCCCCGTTTCGGGAGGGGACGTCGGTGCGCGGGCCGGGACCCTGGCGATCATGGCGGGGGGGGAGCAGGACTCGTTCGCGCGCGCGAAGCCGCTGTTCGAGGTGATGGGGAAGAGCGTCATTCACTGCGGGCCGGTCGGCAGCGGGCAGTTGACCAAGCTATGCAATCAGATCCTGGTGTCGATCACTCTGCTCGGAGTGAGCGAGGCGCTCGCCTTCGCGCGCCGCACCGGCCTCGATGCGAAGACCATGATCGAGGCGGTCCAGGGCGGCGCCGCCGGCAGCTGGCAGCTGCAAAACCTCGGTCCCCGGATCCTCGATCGGGATTTCGATCCTGGCTTCATGATCGATCTGATGCAGAAGGATCTGCGGCTCGTGCTCGAGGAGGGCGCGCGGGGGGGGGCTGCTCTCCCCGCGACGGCACTGGTCCATCAGCTCTTCCGGTCGGCGCAGAGCGGCCGCGACGGGCGGTCTGGCACCCAGGCGCTGGCGAAGGTCCTCGAACGGTTGTCGGATCTGGACTGATCCCCCGATTGGCGGGGGGGTTCTTACTTCCGGAACAGGCGCTTGGTCAGCGGCGCGCGATTGAAATGAAGGTGGGCCGCGCCGCCCGCGGGGATGAAGAGGGTCCAGGCAATGCGGCTCTTATCCGGGATCCCCTGGCCCATGATGAAGCGCACCGTTTCGGGCGCCCCCTCGAAATAGCTATCGTCCACTTTGATCCGGTAGACACCGTACGGCATCGAGTCGAAGTCGGTCACCTCGATGCCGTTCAGGAAGAAGCGCGGGCCGTGCTCGCCCGGCGGCGGATCGATCTGCAGCACGAATCGCTCATGATCCACGACCACCGGATCGACCGCGGACGCCTCGGGGACGATGAAGCTGCGATCGAGTCGGCCATCACCGCTCCGTAGACGGTAGACGCCGGGCGGCAGGGGCAACTCGAACGCTCTTTGGCCGGCCTCGATCTCCTCGCGCATGATGTCGGCGGCGGTCGCCAGCAGACGGGCATCCAGACCGCCGGCAACGGGTTCGGGCGATCGCGCCAGGACGCTGGAGAGAAGCTCGGCGTCACCGTACCCCACGAAATGGAGAGGCACTCGCCGGGCGCGCGTCCATATTGACGCGAGGGCCGACTCGAATTCCCGCAGGCTGAGCAGGTGGTAGCGGGTCGTGAGCCCGCGGCCGGGCGAGCCGTCCTGGATCGCCACCCACTCGATCCGGAAATCATTCGCGCGGAGCGCGGCGGACATCGAGCGTGCCCTCTCGATCTCGTCGCGGGCCCGATCGAATTCGAGGCCGTACGTCTCGAACAGGGCCAGGCGAAGGTGGGAGCGAGCCGCTCGCTCCCGCAGGCGCGCGCGGTCGCGGTTCGAGACGGAGAAGATGGCGGCGTTCGCGAGGATGCGGTCGAGTTCCACGACTGATCGGCGGGCATCGTAAAGAACCGTCCACAAAGTTGCGGCGTTCGACTCGTCCTCCAGAAGCGGCAGCATCTGCCGCACGGCCGATTCATAGTGGTCGGCGAGCCGCAGCATCCGGGTGGCCGAAGGCGCCCGGATTTCAGCAGATGGTTGCCCGCTCCCATCCGCGCGGACCGGTTCGCCGACGAGAGTGCCGATCGCAGCCGACAGCAGAAGAGTGAGAACTGTCGACAGGACGGCGCCCGGCCGCTTCGCCCCGTGTGTGGCGCGCGGAATTCTCATCAACGGACCCCCAGGGCGGCCGCTTCCTCGAGCACGCGCAGGGCCAGCGCTTCCTGGCCGAACTGACGGAGTACATTCACGTAATTCTGCGCGAACGGCTGCAACGCGATCCCCTCGATCCGGTTCTTCGCCAGTCGGTAGGCCCGCTCGCCATGGGTGAGGGCGTCGGTCTCACGCCCCATCTCGGCGGCGGCTCGCGACAGATCGAAGTAGGACGCCTCCATGCCATCCCAATCGAAAGTGGTCGCCTCCTCCGCATAGCGCAGCGCGGCGGCGTGGTCGCCTCTGGCGAAGGCCGCGTACGAGAGAAGGTGCAGGGCCGATCCGAACTGCATGCGGATCCCCTTATCCTCCGGTGCCAGGTCGTAGGCCTTGCGCGCGAACTCCACCGCCTGCAGTCGCCGCGCCGGCTCATCGAGGGTGGAGGCGAAGTCGGCCATCTGGCGGTTGATCTCGGCCCGGTCGCGATCCCGTCGCGTCAGGTCGGCCGCGTGGCGGAAGATGGACAGCACGCCGTCCGGATCGGCCGCGGGGTCGAGCATCGCATCGAGGCCATTCTGCCAATGAGCGGCCGCGCTCATGTTGCCGTCGTCGAACCAGGTCAGCTCGTGGATCTGCAGAAAGCGATGATCGTAGACGGTGCCGAACCCGCGGGGCGCGAGCGCGCGGATCCTCTGGGCATAGGTTTGGGGGCTGTCTGAATCGCGGGCCAGATCGAGGCAGCGCTCGAGATAGAACAGCAAGTGTCGGGCGAATAGATCGTACTCGGGTGAATCCCTCGTGCGATCCACGAGTTCGGTTTCCCGGATCAGGATCGACTTCAGCAGGTGCCAGTGCGCGCGGCTCTCGACGTCGAGATCGCTCCGCCCCTTCTGTCGCCATAGTTCGTAATACGCGTTTCCCAGAAGCATGTTCTTGAAGGCGGGATCGTCCTGCAGCACACGAAGGCTCTCCTCCAGCGGCGCGATCACGTCGGCCTGGTAGTCGCCCGCATAGAGATCGTCACCGGCGCGGTGCACCTCGTAGCGGGAATGGCCCAGGATGAATGAGACGGCGGCGTACTCGCGGCCCGACCGCCCCGCCTCGCGGGCGCGATCCACGTACCGAGCGGCGAGGCGTGCGGCCCCAGCGTAGTCCTCGGCTTCGTAAGCGACGAACGCCGCGCTCCTCAGAGAGGCGAGGTCAGTCGGCTCGTTGGCTGCGACCGCCGGTAGGAACGCCAGGAGCGCCAGAACGGGAGCCCACCGCGTCACACGTGGCGTCATCATCGACCTCCCGCCTCGATCAATCGTCTCAGCGCGCCGAGGGCACGTTCGGCCTCACGCACCTTGCTGCGTTCCACCGAGTCTCCCCCGCCGGCCGATACATACAGAGCGATCAGCCCATCGGGCGTCGCGGCGATGACATGCACGGTGCCATCCCGATAGCGCAGGGCGATCGCGTCATCATCGACGCGCGCACTTTTGAGATTTTCACCCTCCGGACCTCTCCAGTCACCGCGGATCCGCACATCTCGATACGCGTCGCTCAGCATTGGCACCAGCATGCTGTAACGTGCCCCCTCGTTGGTACGATGACCGAGCCGCGAGGCCTCGACGAGAGAGACCCCGTAACGGGCGGCGAGTG
>JAPUIN010000363.1 GCA_027297005.1 Acidobacteriota bacterium | reverse complement strand
GACGCCATCTGCGGACTCAACATGGGAGAGACCGCCGAGGTTCTGGCCCGGCGATTTCACATCGGCCGCGAAGAGCAGGACGCGTTCGCCCTTGAGAGCAACCGGCGCGCCGTGGCGGCCCGGTCGGTGCTGCGGGAGGAGATCGCGCCGGTTTTCCCGCCACCCCGGCATGAGCCGATTCTGGACGACATCGGGCCGCGCGAGGACCAGACGATGGAGCAGCTCGCGCGCCTGAAGCCGGTGTTTGACCGCCGGTACGGGACGGTCACGGCGGGAAATTCGTGCATGCTGACGGACGGTGCGGCGGTGGTCGTCGTGGCCTCGGAAGAGCGGGTGCGCGAGCTGGGGATCCCGTACCTGGGGCGGATCCGGGCGTACGGGTACGCCGGTCTCGATCCCTCGGCGATGGGACTCGGCCCGGTCTATGCGGCATCCGTGGCGATGCGCCGGGGTGGGGTCTCGATGGATGATCTGCAGCTGTTCGAGATCAACGAGGCGTTCGCGGTGCAGGTGCTGGCCGTCCGGCGGGCGTTCGCGTCGGCCGAGTTCGCGCGCGACGAACTGGGGCTGGCCGGCGCACCGGGCGATCCCGGCGCGGAGCGAATGAACGTCAATGGAGGGGCCATCGCCCTCGGGCACCCGGTCGGATGTTCCGGCACGAGACTGGCCATGACGCTGCTGAAAGAAATGGCCCGTCGCGATCTCACGCTCGGCCTCGCGGCGCTGTGCGTCGGCGGGGGGCAGGGGGCGGCGCTCATTCTGGAACGATCGTGACGGGTGTGCGCAACCGGAATCGGACGGGAGGCCGCGCGTTTCACGCGGGCCCCGGAACGGGCTCACACCGGAGGTGACTTGATGGACGCGAACCGGGACGAGGCGGCGGAAGCCGGTCAGAAGACGATCTCGCTCGAAGGCCCCGGGGTTCTCTTCGAAACCCGGCGCGACGGGCTCGCGTTCCTGATTCTCGACCGTCCCTCCGGGAGGCTCAACACCCTCGACTCTCCGGTCGTCGCGGTGATGGAGATCCTTCTCGACCAGGCGTCGCACGACAAGAACGTGCGGGGTCTCATCGTGACCAGCGCCAGGCCCGGATCGTTCATCGTCGGCGCCGATGTCCGGGAGATCCAGGCGCTGCGCTCGGTGCAAGAGGCGGAGAGCGCGTCGCGCAAGGGGCAGCGACTGTTCGACGCCCTTGAGCGTTTGCCGTTTCCGGTCGTCGCGGCGATCAACGGAACCTGTCTCGGTGGCGGCACGGAGCTCGCCCTCGCCTGCCACTTCCGCGTGGCAGCCGACGATCCGCGCACGGAGATCGGGCTGCCGGAGGTCCGCCTCGGGATCGTCCCGGCGTGGGGCGGGACGCAGCGCCTGCCGCGGCAGATCGGTCTTGCGCCCGCTCTGGACATGATTCTGGCCGGCAAATCGCTGAACGCGAAGCGCGCACTCAAGGTCGGCCTGGTCGACGCCGTGGCGCCTCCGGAGTACCTGCTGGAGTCGGCCGAGCGAATGGTGTGGGCGGCCGCCGCGGGAGAGATCAAGCCGCGCAGGAGAATGAGCGATCATCCCGTGGCTCGCTACAACCCGGCGCGGCGCGCGACGATCGCGATCGTCGCACACCTTGCCCGCAAGCGCCTGCGCGGACGGCTGAACGAGAGCCATTATCCGGCCCCGTTCCGGGCGCTCGATGCCGTCACGCACGGGCTGAGGCACGGCATGGAAGAGGGGCTGAGAGAGGAGATGATGGCCCTGGGTCAGCTGGCGGCGAGCGCCACCTGCAGGAATCTCGTCTCGCTCTTCTTCCTGCAGCAGGCGGCGCGCAAGAACCCCGGCATCCCGGATGGCCCGGCGCGGCCCCGGGAGGTGAGCGCGGCCGCCGTGGTGGGTGCGGGAGCGATGGGTGGGGGGATCGCCCAGGCCATGGCGCGGGCCGGGATCCCGGTGCGGCTCAAGGACATCCATCCCGAGGCGCTCAAGCACGGCGTTCACACGGCCTGGGAGCTGAACCGAGCCGAGCTGCGCAAGAAAAAGATCACGAATCGCGAGTTCGACCGGCGCATGGGCCTCATTCAACCGACCCTCGACTACGCCGGCATCCGCCGCGCCGACGTCGTCATCGAAGCGGTGGTCGAATCGCTCGAGGTCAAGCGCAAGGTGATCCGCGAGATCGAAGCAGCGACACCAGACGGGACTGTCTTCGCCACCAACACATCGTCGCTCCCAATCCGGGAGATCGCCGCTGCGGCCGCCCGCCCGCAGAATATCGTCGGCATGCATTTCTTCAATCCGGTGCATCGCATGCCGCTCGTGGAGGTCGTGCGCTCCGCCGCCACCTCCCCCGAGGCGGTCACCACGATCGTGGCGCTGGCGAAACGGATGGGGAAGACGCCCGTGGTCGTCGGTGACGCGCCCGGCTTCCTCGTCAACCGAATCCTGATGACCTACCTGGGCGAGGCGCTCCTGATGCTCGAGGAAGGGGCCCGTATCGAGGATGTCGACCGCACGATGGTCGAGTTCGGGATGCCGATGGGGCCGTTCGCCGTCCTCGATCAGGTCGGCATCGATGTGGCGGCCCACGTGGCGACGGTGCTGGTGGAGGCGTTCCGTGATCGTGCGCCGCGGTCGACGTCGCTGCAGATCCTGAAGGAGAAAGGATGGCTGGGGCGCAAGTCGGGGCGTGGATTCTATGTCTACCGTGGAATGGCAGGAGGTTCTGCGAACGCGACCGGTGGCCGCGAATCGTCGTCGACACCCCGGGAAGTCAATGTCGGAGTGTACAGTCTGACATCGACGCGCGAACGGATGAACCTGGATCCGGCACCGACCGAGAGCCGGCTGGTGCTGCCGATGATCAACGAGGCGGCGCGATGCCTGGAGGAGGGGATCGCCGCGACACCGGCCGACGTCGACCTGGCGATGGTGATGGGAACCGGCTTCCCGCCGTTCCGGGGCGGCCTGCTCCGGCATGCCGACGCGCTGGGGCTGCCGTCGATCGTGCAGGGGCTCGAGGTCCTGTCGGAACGCCACGGTAAACGATTCATGACGACGCGCCTGCTGATGGAGATGGCGAGGAGCGAGCGTCGTTTCTTCGAAGGATAGGAGCGTGTACGGCTCGATGGCGGGAAACGACGAGGAGGGAAGGAGGTTGCAACGATGGCGAGCCCGAGGGTAGGCGCGGCGGCCCGGCCGAAGGCGGAGCGGGGAACGGCGAAGAGGAGTTTCATGAAGGCGCTGTTTAACGGCCATCTCGATGCGGAGATGGTCTTTCCCTATCCGCGCCAGGATGCCGAGTCGCGGGAGACCCTCGATCTGGTCCTGGAATCGTTTCGCTCCTGGGCGGCCGACCATCTCGACGGGGCGGCGATCGACTCGCGGGGCGTATTTCCCGTCGAGGAGATGAAGGGACTAAAGGAACTCGGCATGTTCGGAATGACGATCCCCGAGGAGTACGGCGGCGCCGGGCTGCCGATCACCTCGTACTGCCGGCTGATGGAAGAACTCTGCCGCCACTGCGCCACGACCGCGACGATCGTCGGTGCGCATCTCGGAATCGGGAGCAAGGGGATTCTGCTCTACGGGAGCGAGGAGCAGAAGAGGCGCTGGCTCCCGGGCGTCGCCAGCGGCGATCTGCTGACCGCCTACGCCCTGACCGAGCCGGACTCCGGATCGGACGCGGCCTCACTGAAGACCCGCGCCGTCTGGGACGAGGGGCGAGGGACGTGGATTCTCGACGGCACCAAGCGATTCATCACCAACGGCGGATACGCCGGACTGTTCACGGTGTTCGCGCGTACCGAGATCGACGGGCGCGACACGATCAGCGCGTTCATCGTCACCCGGGACCTGCCCGGTGTCTCGACCGGCAGGGAGGAACAGAAACTCGGGCTCAAGGGGTCGTCGACGACCGACCTGATGCTCGAGAAGGTTCCGGTGCCGAAGGAGAACCTGCTCGGGGAGCCGGGCCGCGGCTTCAAGTACGCCATGGAGATTCTCAACGACGGGCGCGTCTCGCTGGCGGCCGGCGCGGTCGGTGGGGCCAAGGAGATGATCGACCGCAGCGTCGCATTCGCCAAGGAGCGCCGCCAGTTCGGGAGGCCGATCGCAGAGTTCGAGATGATTCGCGGCAAGGTGGCCGAGATGATGACCGGAACCTACGCGGCGGAGAGTATGGTCTACCTGACGACCGGGCTGGCCGAACGGGGGGACGTCGACTACTCGATCGAATCGGCGCTTTCTAAAATCTTCTCCTCCGAGAATGCGTGGCGCGTCGTCAATCATGCCGTGCAGATTGCCGGCGGCAACGGGTTCATCAAGGAATACCCGTACGAGCGTTACCTTCGCGACTGCCGTATCAACATGATCTTCGAGGGGACCAACGAGATCCTCCGCGTCTTCGTCGCGCTCGCCGGTGTCCAAAAGCTCGGGGAGGAGCTCAAGAAGGTGGGACGGGCCCTGCACGATCCCATCTCGCAAATTGGTGTCCTGTCGGATTTCGCGTTCAGGAGGATCCGCCGGGTCATCAGCGACGAGCAGATTCCCGAGATCGAAGCGCCGCTCAAGAAGACCGCCCTGCGGGCGGCGCGCTACGCTCAGGCGTTGTCGGCGGCGGCGGAGCACCTCCTCAGAATTCACGGTAAGAACATCGTTGAGCGCGAGTTCATGCAGGAGCGCCTGGCCGAGGCGGCGGGGGATCTCTACGCGCTGATCGCCTGCCTGTCGCGGGCGAACACGCGCGTGCGTGAGGCGGGGGTCGAGGCCGCCCGCCGCGACATCCTGATGACCCGCACCTTCGGCAACGCCGCCTGGAGACGGATCCGGCGGCTGCTCAGGCGGATCGAGAAGAACCAGGACCGGAACCTCACCCGCGTGAGCGCCCTGGCCTACGAGCAGGGTGGCTACGGTGAGGACCTGATCGGCTAGCGCCGAACCTGAGCGTCACGGAGCCTTATCCGCCCTGATCGTCGGCGGCCGTGATGGGGCCTGCCCGTTCCTCGCCGCCCCTGGCCGGGTCGGCACCGATCGCGGCCGCGGTGAAATCCAGCGACTCGACGAATCGACTC
>JAPUIN010000362.1 GCA_027297005.1 Acidobacteriota bacterium | reverse complement strand
CCGGTTGGTCGTCTCGTCGAGTCCGAGCGTGTACAGGTAGACCGAGATCCCGGCCAGGCCGGCGTGAGCGTCGGCGCGCGACTCATCGAGTCGAAGGGCCTTCCGGAACAGACGTTCCGCCTCCCCCTGATCCTCCGGGCGCGGCCGGGAGGCGTAGACGAGGGCACGGCGAACGTAGGCGTCGGCCGTCAGCTTCTGCCGCTCGCGCTCCGGCTCCTGTCCCGGTAATGCGTCGGCCAGGGGCCCGCGCACGGGGACGATGGAGATGACCAGGATCGGGAACGCGAGAAGAATTGAGAGCCGGGTGCGCTTCAGTCGTCCTGGCTTCTGCCGGTGAGGAGCATCCTGAGATAGTGTCGCAACGCTCCGAACATGCGATTGATCACGTGACCCCGGGGCAGGATCGTGAAGACCGGGTCGCAGCGGCGCTCGTACCGCTCCAGTTCGTCGCGGATTCGCTGGTTTCCGGGGCTGAGGTTGAGCCCTTTCTGAAACGCTTCGAACGCTGCGGCCTTCTGACGGTTGCGCAGATAGACTGTGCCGAGATTGCAGTAGAGGTCGGGATCGAAGAAATCGCGTTGAACCGCCTTGAGACACAACTTCAGCCCCTCCTCCGAGCGGCCGCTGGTCAGCGTGAGGGCCAACCCCAGATATGAGATGTACTTCATCCGGGGTGATTTGGAGCCTTCCCGCCGCTCCAGCTCGATCGCCTCCTGAAACAGGGCGACGGCATGCTGGTAACTGCGCCGCTCGATCGCGGCGAGTCCCTTCCGGAAGCTCTCGTCGGAGCCTGTGGCTGCGGCTGTAGCGGGTGACGGCATGGCTCCTCGCGGCGCAGAAATCCAAAAATGAAACCATCGGTCAATATAAGCCTGGTTCCGGGCGAGTCAACCACCCGGCGGGCACTGCAGGCCGGGTCGATCCCGGGGCTCCGGAGCGGGGAGGGTGCAAGGCGACGCGGCCGCCGGACGCCCTCGTGGGCGGCCGGCGGCCGGCCTCGTTTCTCGATGCATTCAACCGGGCGTTACTCCTCCTCGGTCCCGTAGTTGTCGTCAGAATCATCGCTCGACGACGAACCCTCGGGGGTCGATGGAACGTAGACCGGCGTGGAGGGTGCGGGGATGATCGGCGTCATCGGCTCGGGCTCCGGCTCGGGACGAGGTGGCTCGAACGGCGCGGGCCGTGCTGGCGCGAATGGCCGGGGGGCGGGGGGGGGGGCCGGTCGCGCGGGTGCGGCACGCTTCGGCGTGGCGCGTCGGGTCGCCCTCCTGCGTCCCTTGCTCTTCGCGGCCTTCTTCTTTTTCTTGCGCGGAGCCTTGCGGGCCGGCTTCTTCCTGCGTGCGGTTTTCCTGCGCGGAGCTTTGCGGGCCGGCTTCTTCCTGCGTGCGATTTTCCTGCGCGAAGCCTTGCGGGCCGGCTTCTTCTTCCGGTGCGAGGCCTTGCGCTTCGATCTCTTCTTTGCCACGGTCGCACCTCCTCTTAATGTAAGGACGGTCTTGGACAATTCTAATGTGCTCTGGTAACAGGTAACAGTTGATCAATACACCATAAGGACCTGCCTTTGTCAAGTGGACGAAATCCCTGATGGGCCGCGTGATTCAGGCCGTCCGGGCCTGCGCGAACAGGGTCGGATCCGGGCACATGATCCCGTCGACGCCGAGGGTGAGCATCCGCCGCATCAGATCAAGATCCTTCACCGGCCAGACGAAGATCGATAGTCCGAGCCGGCGGGCGGCGCGCACACGACGCGGGACAACGAGGCGGGTGTGCAGGTGAACCGACTGCAGCCCGACGCTGCGGTGGGCAACGCTCAGGCCGCGCGTCGTCCACTTCGCGATCAGGCCCAGGTGGGCATCGGCGCGGGCGGCGCGCGTCAGGGCCAGCAACTTCGGCTCGAACGAAGAGAAGATGATCGGGCGATCGAAGCGGACCCGCGCCATCGCTGCCACCACACTGCGCACCAGGGGAGCCGGATCGATATGCGTGAGGAACGGCAGGGCGAGAGGACCTCGACCCTCGCCGATCTTCAGCTCGATGTTGACACCGCAGCGGCCGCGTGCGAGGTCGAGCGTCTCCTCGAGAGT
Organism: Acidobacteriota bacterium; assembly: GCA_027297005.1. The sequence goes on along the minus strand of JAPUIN010000362.1, from coordinate 2,092 downwards.
GGCGACGCGCTCGCCGCGGAATCGGGGAGAGAACCACATGCCCGCGTCGAGGCGCTTGAGCCGGTCGAGGGTGAGATCCGCGACCGGGCCGTGCCCGTCGGTCGTGCGGTCGACGGTTTCGTCGTGCATGAGAACCGGCACGCCATCGGCGGTCGCGCGCACGTCGATCTCCAGTGCATCGACGCCCTGTCGAATCGACTCCGCGCATGCGACGAGGGTGTTTTCCGGGGCAAGGGCGCCTCCCGCACGGTGGGCGAACCGGATCGGCGCCGCGCCCCGGCTCGCGGTCACTGCGCGCCGACCTCGATCCTTCCACGTTCCTTCCGTTTACGGGCGTGGGAATCGAGCAGTCGCTTGCGGAGTCGGATACGGCCCGGAGTGACCTCCACGAGTTCGTCGGACGCGATGAACTCGATGCAGTCCTCCAGATCCATATCCCGTGGAGGTGTCAGTCGGATCGCGTCGTCCGCGCCCGCGGCGCGCATGTTCGTCAGGTGCTTCTTCTTGCACGGGTTGACGACCAGGTCGTTGTCGCGCGAATGCTCGCCGATGATCATTCCCGCATAGACCTGAACCCCTGGCGCGACGAACAGGGAGCCGCGATTTTCCAGGTTGTACAGGGCGTAGGCCACTGTATCGCCCGCCTCCTTGACGATTAATGCCCCGCGCGTTCGCTCGGGGATCTCGCCGCGGTGCGGGCCGTAGCCGTGGAAGACATGGGACATGATGCCGGTGCCGCGGGTCTCGGTGAGGAAGTCGCGGCGGAATCCCAGGAGACCACGGGCAGGAATGGCGAAATCGAGCCGCACGCGCCCGGTCCCCGCGCCGGTCATGTTGGATAGCTCGGCGCGACGGGCGCCGAGCATCTCCATCACGCGCCCGGTGTAGGTCTCTTCAAGGTCGAGGGACAGATCTTCGATCGGCTCGAGGGTGGCGCCATCTCCGTCCTTTTTCAGGATCACCTGTGGTCGCGAGAGCTGGAGCTCGTACCCTTCACGCCGCATGGTCTCCACGAGGATGGCGAGATGCAGCTCGCCGCGCCCGGAGACGAGGAGGGCGTCGGTCGACCCGGTCTCTTCGATCCGGAGCGCCACGTTGGACCGCGCCTCGCGATGCAGTCGATCCCGCAGATGTCGTGACGTGACGAACCGTCCCTCGCGGCCGGCGAGGGGCGAGTCGTTCACGATGAACTCCATCGACAGGGTCGGTTCGTCGATGAGGATCGGCGGCAGCGCCTCGGGGCACGCGGGATCGGCGAGGGTCTCGCCGATGTGGATGTCGGGGATGCCGGCCACCGAAACGACCTCACCGGCCGCCGCCTCCTCCACGTCGACCCTCCTCAATCCGACGAAGGTCTCGAGGCGTGTGACCCGGTGGGTTTCGATGTCACCCGTCATGCGTATGAGGACCACCGGCTCGCCGACCCGGATCGTGCCGCGCTGGATCCGGCCGATCGCCATCCGCCCGACATAATCGTTGTAGTCGAGGTTCGCCGCCTGGAACTGCAGAGGCGCGGTCACGTCCCCGGGGGGAGACGGGATCGCATCGAGAATCGTGTCGAGAAGCGGGAACACGTTATCGTTCGTGTGCTCCAGCTCGTGGCGGGCGAACCCGAGCTTGGCCGACGCATACAGGATGGGGAAATCGAGCTGGGAGTCGCTCGCCCCCAGGTTCAGCATCAGCTGGAAGATCTCGTCCAGCACCTCGTGTGGACGGGCATCCGACCGATCCACTTTGTTGATGACGACGATCGGCCGGAGTCCGATGTCGAGCGACTTTTTCAGGACGAAACGCGTCTGGGGAAGGGGGCCCTCCGCCGCGTCGACCAGCAACAGGACGCCGTCGACCATCCCCAGGATGCGCTCAACCTCGCCGCCGAAATCGGCGTGACCCGGCGTATCGACGATGTTGATCTTGACGTCCCGGTAGAGGATCGACGTGTTCTTCGCAAGAATGGTGATGCCCCGCTCGCGCTCGAGATCGTTGGTGTCGAGCGCACGCTCCTGCACGCGCTCGTTCGAGCGGAACGTCCCCGTCTGCTGAAGCAGACGGTCGACCAGCGTCGTCTTGCCATGATCGACGTGGGCGATGA
>JAPUIN010000361.1 GCA_027297005.1 Acidobacteriota bacterium | reverse complement strand
GGCCACAAGGGATGGGGAGATCTCGTAAAGTGGTGGACGGCAAGGGGTTCGAACCCTCGACCTCCGCGTTGCGAACGCGGCGCTCTCCCAGCTGAGCTAGCCGCCCACTCTCAGGGAACGACCAAGGTGAATTGCGGTGGTGGGCCGTGTTGGATTTGAACCAACGACTTCCACCGTGTGAGGATGGCACTCTCCCGCTGAGTTAACGGCCCACGTGAGGTGCGGATTATAGCATCGAGCGGCCCGCGATCAGATTCGCAGGCCTGCGATCGCATGGTCGGCCGCCGGCGGCACCATGATCCGCTCCTCATGGCCGTTTTTCCGCGCCACGACCTCAACGAGCGGCTCGGAGCGACGCGACGAATAACGGGCGGTAATCGCCGCGATGAACCGCTTGAGATTCTCGTCCGGGTCCCCTTCGACCAGTGTGATCGGGCTGCCGCAGTCGGTGGCCTCGAACTGCCACCCTGGCGCCTCGAGACGGGTGAGGAAGTTGTTCTCCCCTTCGTCCCGCGCCACGATGATCTTCACGTCCGGGGCAAGCCGGAAGTGGCGGCCCACTTTAAGAAGGATCATATCCTCCTTGCGCAGCGTGGCGTGGTCGGCATGCTCCTTCTTGTCGTGGAACCGTCTGGCGAAATTCTCATCGGCGAGGAAGCAGCATCCCCCCGCGGGCTGCGGATAGTCATCGAGACCGCGCGACCGACTGTATTCGATCTGCTCCTTGCGCGAACGTCCGGAGATTCCGAGCAACTTGTCGCGGTCGACCCAGCCCAACTTTTCGGGCATCGTCGGCGGGAGGTGTTTCGCCGACAGCGGCCGTAACAGGTATCCCGGGATGCCGCACTCCTTTTCGATTAATCTCAACGCTTGGTGGTGCTGCGACATCGGTCGCTGGTTGAGGACCTCGCCTGTGAAGATGAAGTGGCCGCCATGTTCGCGCATGTAATCGGCGGCGCCATGGATCATGAAAATGCGGCAGTCAATGCACGGGTTGGCGCGCTTGCCATATCCATGCTTCGGATTGAGAACCATTTTCAGATACGCTTCCCCGGCATCAAGCACCTCGATCGGGATCCTGAGATCGGCTCCCGCACGCAGCGCCTCGTTGCGCATTCGCTTCGGATCCTCATTGGCCTTGGCCATCGCACGCCGGTGATCGTTCATGCAGAAGCCGGTCGAGAAGTTGATACCGATCACATCGATCCCCTGCTCCAGCAGAACGCGGGCGGCCAGGGTGCTGTCCAGTCCGCCCGACATTAGACCGATGGCGCGTATCTTGCCTGTTTCCCCCATCCTCGCTCCCCCCTCGTTCAGGCGCCGATCCCCGGACCGCTCCTGCGGACGTACAGATGAATCTCTCCGTCGGCACGACGCGCGCCGAGATAGTCGTTTCCGGTCGACCGGCACCAGGCCGGCATGTCGATCAGGATGACATGATCATCCGAGAGTATCTCCAGAACCGTTCCCGACTTCATTCGCTTCATCCTCTCAGCGGTGCGGATGATCGGCACCGGGCAAAATAATCCGACCGTGTCGAGCAGATCGTCAGGCTGGATCGCCTCCGTCGCGGTAGCCTGAATCAACGGGTCCTCTCCCGGTCCAATCGTGTCCGCCATCCCTTCACCCTGCCCTTATTTCGACCGACGCGGGGAAATGTAGCCCGCGCTGTAATTTATCATGGTAGCAGAGCCTTTCGGAATGGATCAATCGAGAGCGGGCCGGCCCTCGCCGGCCGCCTCCCCGGGCGTGCCTCCGACCAGACGTCTGGAATCGATCACCCTGGTCTGATGGACGAAGACCCGCCCCTTCCCGATCGGCCCGAGGTTGAGCAGATCCTCACGGAACGTCGCGACCATCTCTACCGACAGATCGCCTCCCAGAGGCAGGAGGAGAAAAATCGCCCGCTCCGAATCGGCGGGAGGCGTCATCTCAGTGAAGCTGTATGTGTGCCGGAGGGTGGGCCCCCGTCCCGGAACGCGGAAACCCGAGTCGGATGCAAATTTGTAGGCGACGCTGTGAGCACCGACGGGGGCCGAGAAGCGCAGGATGCTCCTGATCGCGATCTCCTCGTCGAGCAGCTCCGTTTCGCTCCGGGCGATGAACTCGAACCGATCCTCCGGGTATTCGACATCCACGGTCGCGCGGCGCGATCGTCGCGCTTCGCGGCCTAGGATCCCCTCTCCGAGACGTACGCCTTTCAGGACATCGAGGGAAGAGAGAGTCGCGGCGGCAGTGCGCGCCCCGAGATCGACCACCGTGCTCGCGCGTACGATCCTCCTGTGTTCATCATCGTAAGCCGGCAGGAGGGCGGCCGCGACGCCGAGGACCACCCACGCGGCCAGTGCCGGTCCACCGACCCAGGGGCCGGACAGTCGCCACCAGGCTCGACTGTGAAGGCAGTCCCGAAAGCATGCCACGTGCGCCACGAACATCACGAACGGCAGGATCGCCCCACCCAGAGCCACGAAAAGGATCCGGTCGGAAATCTCAATCCCTCCCAGGTCGACCGCCGTCCGGTAATCGTCGAGGG
>JAPUIN010000360.1 GCA_027297005.1 Acidobacteriota bacterium | reverse complement strand
GGGAACATTGATGATGATCACTTTCAACCGGAAGTAGAGATCCTCGCGGAATCGGCGCCGCGCGATCATCGATTCCAGATCGCTGTTCGTCGCCGCCAGGACCCGGACGTCGACCCGGACCTCCCTGCCGCCACCGACCCTCATGAACTCCCGCTCTTCCAGGACGCGCAGAAGCTTCGCCTGGGTCTCGAGGTTCATCTCACCGATCTCGTCGAGTAATATCGACCCACGATCCGCCAGTTCGAACTTCCCTTTCTGGCGCTCGTACGCCCCCGTGAACGATCCCCGTTCGTGGCCGAACAGTTCGCTTTCGATCAGGGTTACGGGGATGGCCGCGCAGTTGATAGCGATGAACGGCGCGTCACGCCTGGTGGAGTTATAGTGGATCGCTTTTGCGACCAGCTCCTTTCCGACCCCGCTCTCCCCCCGGATCAGGACAGTACTGCGCGCCGAGGCGACCTGCATGATCTGCGTCCTCACCTTGCGCATGCCCGGGGATCGGCAGACGAGATTTCCCAGAAGGTACTTGCGGGACATCTCCTTCTGCATCCGCAGGACGCGATGGTCGAGATCCTGCCAGCGCAGGATGCGGCCGATCCGGCTGTGTACCTCGATACGATTCAGGGGCTTGAGAAGGTAGTCGTCGGCCCCGCGCGCCAATGCTCGAATGGCATCCTGCGCACGTTCGTGGCAGGCCAGGACCAGAATCGAGGGAATCTGCGAGGTCGCCCGCAGACGACTGAGCAGGCCGCCCGGGCCCTCCCCGGCGAGCTCGATCCCGACGAGCGCCATATCAAAATCCCCGCGGGCGGCGAGGTCAAGCGCTGCCGCAGCGGACGAAGTGATGCTCACCTGCTGGCCGAGTGTCCGCAGGACCGACTGGACGTGGCGCGCCTCCCCGGGGTCGTCGATGATGAGGATCTGTCTGCCTTCCGGAATCATGTCCCCTCTAGACTTGCAGTGGATCGATTGAACCGCAGTCTGTCACTTTGGCGGATCGAGGTCAAACCGATGGTACGTCAAACTGACTGACTGAGCAGAAACAGATAGAACCGCTCGAGCAGAAGTCGATCCTAAATCAATTGTCGAAATTGCTAACCGTCTAATAACAATAATCTTAATAGTCCAAATCATCGACATCTCACAAATACGGACTCATCAGGAAATAACCTGATTTCTGGCAAGAAATTTGCGTATAATGATGCAGGCGGGAGGGGTTCAGGGTATGAAGAAGACGCGTAAGCGGAAGGGGAAGCTGAAGCAAAACGGCATGATCGATTTCCAATTTGACAGTGTTTCTTACCAGATCGATCCCGGCCGCCGGAAGGTCTATCACCGGTGGGTTGAGGTCGAGACGTCCAAGACGTTTCTGATCATGGGCGCGTACAACCAGACCCAGGTTCAGAGCGGGGGCGTCTGAGGAGTTCGCCTATCCCCCACCAGCCCGAGAGGGCTGAGACAAGCACCATTACCTTCACTTAATCGACTCACCCTTACGCAGAGCCGCTTCTGTAGTCATGAAGCGGCTCTCCTGTCTGCGGACCAAGATTTTCAATAGAACGCGCGCCTGCCACCCTGCGGACCGCTTACGTGCGTCGCCGCACCGCACCGCCTTGTGCGCTCACCCCCCCGGCCTCACCGTAGTATTGGTCCTCTGATTCATCGGAGAGGTAGTCCAATTTCGCGCTGCCGACCCTGTTGCGTCCCGCCTTCTTCGCCCTGTAGAGCGCCTTGTCGGCCGCCGCGATGAGATCGGCTCCGGTTCGACCGTCGTCCGGGAAACTGGCGACACCGCCGCTCAACGAGACGCACTTGAGCGGCTGGCACTCCCGGTTGGGGTAGTCATGCTCGGCCATGGTCTTCCGGAACTTCTCAGCGTACTGGCGGGCGCCGTCCTTGGGTGTGCGGGGAAGAAGGACAATGAACTCCTCGCCACCATAACGCGCCGCGACGTCGTCCGTACGGACCGATTCGCGAAGGAGCCGTCCGGTGAGCTTCAGCACCTCATCGCCAGCCTGGTGGCCCTGCGTGTCGTTGTAGTTCTTGAAATGGTCGAGATCGAAAATGAAGACCGAGACCGGGTAGTGCTCCCGTCCAGCCCTGACGATCTCTTCTCCCAGCCTATTCATGAAGAAGCGCTTGTTGAACAGGCGGGTCAGTCCGTCAGAGTTTGCCGCCTCCTGAACCTGGGTGAAGAGTTCACTGTTATAGGTCGCGATGCTGCCCAGGTCAGCCATCAGGCGGAGAATTGTCTTCTCGTTCTTATAGCGTCGGGTCATTCCCCCGATGCTGATGACCCCCAGCAGACGCTTCTGGTGGATGAGCGGGGCGCACAGATCTGTCCGGAATCTCGAGTGCGTCGGCACGTCGAGACCCTCCCCCGAATGCCGCATTTCGAGGATGAAATCGTTCACCTCCATTTCAACGCCATGCTCCGCCACCCAGCCGATTTTTCCCTCGCCGAGGCCGACCTCGAATCGTAACGCCACGTCCTGGGACAGGCCTTTCTGCTGTGTCAGATAGAGCTTCTGCACCTTCGGATCAAACTCGAAAAGCAGGATCTGCGACGGCGCGAACAACCGGTCGGCCATGCTGACCAGCAACTGCGCGACGGCCCGGTGTTCCATCGTCGATGTGATCTCCCTGGTGAAGCCGGGCAGGAGCTGAAAGAAGTGGGAGAGCGCAGTGTTCTCGCTCTGCAGCCGCGCGAGATCCTTCTGAAGCCCACGGACGGGTCCACGATCCTGGTCGGGATGCCGGGTAGGAACGCGTCGGCGCGGAGGTGGGCCCGATCTTCGTCCGATCAGAAGACCGAGGAGGAGAACGGCCAGGAGCGCCGCGGCCCAGCCCAGACCCGGACTCTCCTGGACCAGGGCCAGCACCTGGCTCAGTGACTCCATTTCGCGCTCTCCCCCCTCTCCGGCACCCCGATTCGCGCATTTCGCATGTCGGAGCCAGTCCGCATGACGGCATGCCAGAACTTATGTCTGGCGGGACCGCCATTCAAGGCGACACCAACACCAATCCCCGACAGGAGACGGACTTGCCGCCATCGGGAGCGCCGGCGCTACCGAGCCAGCGTCAAGATTCCGGAGCCGGTGACTCTGCTTGACACCCGATCGACGCCTCTCTAGAGTGCCCGCGATGCTCGGACGTCACCCGTCGGGCCACCAGGAGCCTGTACGGGTATCCAAACGGACGAGTATGCTGTCTGCGGAGGCGTGATGATACGGAGCGGGGCGTTCACCCGGCGGTCTGTTGCGCCCGCCGTCATTCCGTTCGTGCTCCTCGCCGGCCTGTCGGGGTGTGGAGGCGGGAACGGCGGGTACGAAGGCCGCGAGGTGACGGATGGTCTCGGTCGCACCCTCCGCATTCCGGTGAAACCCCAACGAATCGTCTCGGTGGCGCCGAATGTCACGGATCTCCTGATCGCGCTGGGGCTGCTCGATCGGCTGGTTGGGGTCACGAAGTTCTGCCAATTGCCTCCCGAAGCCGAAGCGATTGAGCGCGTCGGCGGCATGTTGAATCCCAGCCTCGAGGTGATCCAGACGCTGAGCCCCGATCTGCTGATCGCGACCACGAGCGGAAACGATCGCGGTCTCGCGTCCCAGGCCGAGGCCCTCGGGCTGCCGCTCTACACGGTGCACGCCGAAACGGTCGCCGGGGTGCTGGAGGCAGCCGAGAAACTGGCGGATGCGCTGGGCGAACCAGAATATGGGGTGCGATTGTCGGCCGATCTCGGCGAACGGCTGCGAGAGATCGAACGGCGGCTGGATGGCGGGAGGACGACCCGGGTGCTCTACGTCATCTCGAATGATCCCCTGATCGTCCCCGGTGCTCCGGCGTTCCTGACGGATGCCCTGCGCTACGCAGGGGCCGAGTCGGTCACCGCAGATGCACCCGCTGCGTGGCCCATCTACAGTCTGGAGTCGGCGATTGCCCGCGCACCCGAGGTGATCCTGACCAGCCCTCACAACCAGCGGCTACCTGAAATCCTGGCGGGAATGCCGGCCTGGTCGAGTGTCCCCGCCGTGCGTACCGGGCGGATTTACGTGATGAACTCCTTTCTGGAAAGACCGGGGCCGGGTATGATCCGCGGGATCGAGGAGATCGCCCGCCTGCTGTACCCCGATCGTTTCGCGGACCGGCCGGATGAAGAGGATCGGGAGGGGGGGGGACGCCGCAGAAGAGATGAGCCGTGCGGGCCACGGCGGCCCGCACGGCCGGGGGATCGGGGAGTGAGCACCCGTCTGCTCGACTCCCCAGGAACGGTTCCGATTGTGCCATCCTCCGACCCCGGCGGCGAGCACGACGGGAATACTCTGGTGCATTTCTGCAGCAGCCTGAACGGCATGCTCAGGATGCCGCGATTAGCGCCGGGAGGGTCGGGATGGGATTTCTACGTGGTAGCGCGGAAGACCGCTGCCGTCCTCTCGCGGGGCTCCCGCCACGTCTGTTCGCTGGCTACTTCTTCCTGAAGTACGGGCTCGAGAAGGTCACGGACGGATTCGACGGCGACCTGCTGCGGACGCAGCTCGCCGGGTGGATGGCCGAGTCACGCTATGAGTTTTACGTCCCCTTTCTGGAGCATGTCGTGACACCATTCGCCGGGGTCTTCGCGTTCCTCGTAATGTGGGGGGAGGTTTTGATCGGCCTCATGCTGTTGCTGGGGCTAGCGGCGCGGGCGGCCGCTCTCGCCGGATTGTTGCTCTGCGCGAACTTTCTCCTCGCCACGGGGACGCCGCTGATCAGCGATGAGGAACCCGTCTACTTCGCCGTAATGCTGGCCACCGTATATCTCACAGCGGCCGGGCGGGCTCTCGGGCTCGACTTCCTTCTGAGGAAGGTCTTGCCGCGCTGGGCGACCTGAGCACCCGTGCCGAGACGGATCCAGCGACGATTCAGAGGATCTCGCTGACCATTCGCGCTGCTTCCTCGAGTAGGCGCCGATCCTCATCGTCGAAGGCATCCGGCAAATCGCTGTCGACATCAATCTCCCCGGCCACCGTGGAACCTCTGAATATTGGCACGACGATTTCGGAGTGTGTCTTCGGGCTGCATGACAGGTAGCGAGAATCCTTGCCCACATCCGGAACGACGACCGTCTTGCGCTCGCGGACAGCGAGGCCGCAGATCCCCTGGTCGAGCGGGATTCTCTCGTGTGGCGTTGGCAGGCCAATCTGGTTATGTAGAACGAGCATCTCCCCTTCGAGAAGATAGATGCCGGTCCAAGTGTATTTCCGTATCCCTTCGCTGAGGATGCGGACCACCGAACGCAAGCGGCCATTCCGATCCGGCAGGCGCTCGAGCGCCTCGCGAATCCGGGCCAGGAGTGCTTTGCGCCTGGAGAAGCCCGGATCCTCCCGGCTCCCGTCCACGACGTTCAGGCTGCGCTTTTCGTCCACCACCTCATCCCCCTCCTTATAGGATCGGGCTGTCCTTCGTTCCGCGTATAATGCGTCCATGCTGGACAACGTCCCAATCGCCAGGATCCTTGGCTTCCTCTTTCTGGCGACGATCGGTCTGCTAGGCTGGGTGACCTTCGAAGGGTACAGGACTTCGGCCGGAGTCGTCGACCCCGGCTCTCATATCCGCTTCGCCCTGCTCGGGATCGTCGTCGTTCTGTTCACGCATACGATGGGGCTATTTTACTTCGTAGGGACAGGGAGCCGCATCAAAAAGGTCGTCGTTCAATACGGCCTGCCTGAGGAGTTCGTGGCCCGGACCAGGGTTTTCAAGAAGCAGCTTTCCCCCTGGCTCACCTTCACACCCCTGGTCACCATGGCCGCATTCATCATCGGCGGCGGCGCGCATACCCGCGTTCTGCCCGCCTGGGTGCACGGCTCTCTCGCCCTGGTTTCTCTCGCCATGAACCTCTATACGGCGATCCTCGCCATCCGTTGCATCGCTGAGAACGTGGTACTCATAGACGAGATCGACGAGGCGCTCCCGGAAAACGCTGGGGAATGAGCGCCCCCGAAGACGACCTTCTCTCCTCTCCGGTCTTCCTCGGTCCGCGCGGCGAGGGAATCGACCTGCTGGCGGAGCTGATCAATCGGGTCCTCGAGGATCACCGACGCTATCGGTCAGAGCGCGCCTCCGGCGTCAGCGAGGCCCCCTTGCCGGGGCCGCCGCCCACCGCACTGACCTCCGGTCTCGATGATCTTCTCCGCAGACTGCACGCGACCTACCCGTACTTTCATCCACGGTACGCCGCGCAGATGATCAAGGATCCCTCGGTTCCCGCCGTCCTCGGATATTTCGCCGCGATGCTGATGAACCCGAACAATCACGCCTACGAGGGGGGTCCCGCGACGACCGAGATGGAACTCGAGGTCGTTGATGCGCTGCTCCGGCTGGCCGGGTTCGAGGAAAACGCCTGGGGGCACCTCTGCTCCGGCGGCACGCTCGCCAATCTCGAGGCCCTGTGGGTGGTACGCGACACCCGGCCGGAGGGGGCCGTGATCTTCTCCCGTGCCTCGCACTACAGCCTGCGGCGTAACGCCACCCTCCTCCGCATCCCCAGGGTGATCGAGATCGAGACCGACGGTGGGTTCCACCTCGACCTGAACCACCTGGAGACGATCCTCAAGAAGGAGCGGGCGATGTTCGTCGTCGCTAATGCGGGTACAACCGGCACCGGGTCGGTCGATCCGGTGGAGGACCTGATCGTCCTGCGGGATCGGTACGGGTTCCACCTGCACGTCGATGCCGCTTACGGAGGATACGCGCGCGCCTGCCTCCGCGATCCTTCGGGGGCGCTCCTTCCACCGGAGGAGGTCCGCACAAGGTGCGGAATGTCGGGAGAGGTGTACCGTCACCTTGCGGCGCTGCAGGCAGCCGATTCGCTCACCATTGACCCTCACAAGCACGGCCTGTCCCCCTATGGCGCCGGCTGCATCCTCTATCGGGATCCGGCTTTGAAGCGCCCGCTCCTGAACAACGCCCCCTACACATACCATGTCAAGGAGCGTCCGAACCTGGGGCTGATTACGCTGGAGGGGTCGCGACCGGGTGCCGCCGCGGCCGCGTGCTGGCTCACCCAGAGGGTGATCCCCCTCGACGCGGCAGGGTACGGGGCGATCATCGGGGCCGGGATGCGGGTCGCCCGTCGACTGCACGACCGCATCGCCGAATCGGACGTGGCGCGGCCTCTGCACGAACCTGACCTCGACATCCTCTGCCTGGTCCGCTGGCCCGGCGGTCGCGGCCGGAGCACGGACCCATCTCTCCGGGAAATCGACGGGGCGACCGGTGCGGTCTATCGGCGCCTCGCGGTGACCGCAGCGGGGGATTCCCCGCTGCTCCTCTCGAGGTTGCTCGTGCCGGCCGACCTCGCCAGGAGGGCGCTTGGTATCGAGTCAGAGGGATCGGAGGAGATTCAGGCCCTGAGACTGGTCTTGATGAAGCACTGGCTGGCGCTCCCCCGCCACGCGGGGGTGCTGGAGGAGATCGAACGGGCGCTGCTCGGCTAGGAGCCTGTCCAGTTATTGCGTGGGGCCGAGCGTCGTCGAGGATGGATCCCCATCATCTCCACCGCGCTGCTGATCTCCGCCTCGCAAGCCCCGTGCGCGCAACCCGGCGCAACGCCCGGACAGGCCTAGGGTCCGCCGAGAATCATCGTCACACCGAACTGGAACTCGAGGTAATCGTCGGAGTCAGTGGCGTTCACCTCGTAGGCGACCTGACGCAAATCGAAACGCACCCCCACCTTCTTGCTGGCGAAAATTCGCAGGCCACCGCCGAAGTTGTAGGTGATGTTGTTCTCCTCGCCGACGAGTTCCGAGAGCATCTTCTGGAGAGCGGTATCGACGTCGCTGCCGAAGGTGCTCAGGTTGTTGATCCCGATTCCTCCGGTGACGTAAGCGACGACCTTGTCGCGATGGTGCAGGAAGAAATTATAGACGTAGTTGAGGTGGAGGCTCAGAAAATCGGCCTTGATCGTCGTCGGCTTCGCGATCGGCAGCATGGTCATCGGATCCAGGTCGTCAAAGTCGAGCA
>JAPUIN010000036.1 GCA_027297005.1 Acidobacteriota bacterium | reverse complement strand
TTACGTGAAGGACGAGTTCGCCGATTTCTACCGCGACATGTTCAAAACGGCGGTGCGCAAGGAGAACAGGCGGGCGGTCTTCCTCGAGTACGCGTGGGACATGGGCTGGTGCGATCCGTGCGCCGCCGATCCACTCTCTGCCGACGAGCTGCGCGAGCTCGGCGTCTTCTGGCTCGGGGACGGCCGGGCGATCCGCCGTGTGAGCGGGCAGAACGTCTTCATCACGAGGCTACATCTCCGCTATACAGGCGACACGTTCCCGGAGGATCTGTTCTTCCAGGAGACGTCGGACCGCGCCAACTTCCAGGGGCGTTACGTCATCCGCCATGCCTGGAAAGGGGAGGATCGTTGCCCGGCCGCGCAGGGTTATCGCGAGGATCTGCAACGGCGCCGCGAGCGGGAGGCGACGACGCTCGCCTCGCTGACCGGCCGGGACATCAATGAGATTCGCCGGAAGATGGGACTCGGAGAGCTGCTGGCCGGCGCGAAGGGTGACGACCGCCCGTGGTGGCAGCGGCTCTGGGGGGACTGAGACGACCCTGCGTCCGGCCTTGCCGAGAGGTCGCGCGGCGGAGGCCTGATCGTCCCGACTGACGGGCATGCCCCGCCGGTCCCCGGGAAAAGGGACCGCGGGGCATGTTCGTTCCGGAGCACATGTGCGATGCTAGTCGCGCCATGGGTACCGCTTCGGCATCGCAGGGCGGCGGCAGACCGCTCCTGAGCACGACGCGCGGGGGCGTCCGCACCCTCACGCTGAACCGGCCTGCGGCCCGCAATGCCCTCTCGGCCGACCTGATGAATTCCCTGCAGAACGCGCTCGACGGCATCGCAGAAGAACGCTCGGTGAAAACGGTCATCCTGGCCGCGAACGGCCCCGCGTTCTGCGCCGGTCACGATCTCAAGGAGCTTCGTTCGAATCACGATCACGCCTTCCACGAGAGACTGTTCGCCCAGTGCAGCCGGCTGATGATCACGATCACCCGCCTGCCGCAGCCGGTCATCGCCAGGGTTCAGGGGATGGCGACGGCTGCGGGGTGCCAGCTGGTCGCGACCTGTGATCTTGCGATCGCCTCCACCGAAGCGCGGTTTGCTACCCCCGGCGTGAACATCGGGCTGTTCTGCTCGACACCGCTGGTGGCGCTGAGCCGCACGATCGGCCGTAAGCAGGCGATGGAGATGCTGCTCACGGGCGATCCGATCGATGCTGGACAGGCGGCGCGGATCGGGCTCGTCAACCGAGCGGTCGCGCCGGATCGGCTCGACGCCGAGGCCGACGATCTGGCCGCGAAGATCGGCGGCAAGTCGCGCCTTGTCGTCGCGACCGGCAAGGAGGCGTTTTACAACCAGGTCGAGATGAATCTGGAGCGCGCCTACGCTTACGCCAGCCGGGTGATGGCCGAGAACATGATGGCGCGCGACGCCGCGGAAGGGATCGATGCGTTTCTCGAGAAGCGGCCACCCCGGTGGCACGATGAGTAGCGCGCGATGGCCGGGAACCGGCGCGGAGTAAGTTGAGCGGCGCGGGTCGCTTCGTGCGTACGGATAATTTTCTTGACACACCGCGAACCGCACACTACGCTCGACGTGACTCGTCCCGAGATTAACAAAAGGGCCCCCGATGCGCAGTCATCACCCCAATCGTGTGCTCGTCATCGGTCATGGCGCCATCGGCACTGCGGCGCTTCCTCTTCTCCTCGATCGCCTGCCGGTCCCGCTGGACCGCATCACCATTCTGGATCAGGAGGATCGTCACTCCGATCTCCTTGACCACACCGCGCGCGGGTTGCGCTGTGAGCGCCTGTCGATCACGAAGGGGAATTACGCCGATCTCCTGGGGCAGCGTCTTACGGCCGGAGACCTCCTGATCGATCTGACTTCCTACATCGACACGCTCGCTCTCGTCGAGTGGTGCCAGTCCCGCGGCGTGATGTTTCTGAACTCATCGGTCGAGCGCTGGCAAGGCGAGGAGGGAGCGGCTCACAATCCGGAAGAAGGTCTTCTCTACCCGCGGCTGTGGCGGTTCCACGAATGGATGCTCCGCAATCCGCGCCCGAACGGTCCGACCGCCGTCGTCGATCACGGCGCCAATCCCGGGCTCGTCAGCCACTTTGTGAAGCAGGGGCTGCAGGAGATCGCCGGCACGCTGTTGAACGGCCAGGGCGGTCCCAACGGCTGTTTCTCCACCGTGCGCGAGGCGCTCGACGCCGGCGAGTGGGCGCTGCTGGCCGAGGCGCTGGGCGTCCGCGTCATTCAGATCAGCGAACTCGACTCGCAGTCCTCCCCAACTCCCCGCCCGCGCGGCGAGTTTCAGTCGACCTGGTCGGCCAGCACCATGCACGAGGAGGCGCTGACTCTGTCGGAGTTGTGCTGGGGAACGCATGAGGGACGCGTCCCGAAAGAAACCCGCACCTTCGATGCCGGGCCACGCCATATGGTCAGCCTCGATCGTCCCGGAGTCGAGACCTGGGTACGATCGTGGACACCGGGCGGAGAGTTCCCCGCGATGGTGATCGGACATGATGAGACCTACACGATCGGCGAGCACCTGACGGTACTGGACGGCGCCAAGGTCCGCTACCGGCCGACCGTCTACTTTGCCTACCGGCCATTCCCGCCAACCCTCGAATCTCTTCAGGAGAGTGTCGAGGCGGGGAGTTATCTTCAGGACGAGGCCCGGGTCGTGATCGGAGGGCTGACCACCGGGCGGGACCAGCTCGGTTGCCTGCTGATGGGGCATCCCCTGAAGAGCTGGTGGATCGGCAGCCTGCTGTCGGTCGAGGAGGCCCGCGCTCTCGTCTGCCCGGAGGTGAACGCGACGACCCTGCAGGTCGCCGCCTCGCTGGCAGCCGGGCTCGAGTGGCTGCTCGCCAACCCTCTCGAGGGAGTGCGTCTCCCGGACGACCTGCCGCACGAGCCGATCCTTAAGGCCGCGCGCCCCTACCTCGGACCGTTCGTGTCCAGGGCTGTCGAGTGGGCCCCGAAAGACGGCGCGGCCGACGACGGGTCCACAGCCTGGAAGTTTCCCCGGTTCAGGTCCAAGACGTCGCTCGCGATCGAGGCGCGCCCGCGAACCACCATCCGGCCCGGTGTGCGCAGCGCCACCCGCCCGAGCGAGAAGAGTCCCTCCACCCAGCAGGTTCAGGAAGAGCGCCGTTAAGCGAACAGGCTAAATCCCCGGTCCCGTGCCCCGATGAGCCGTGAACGAATCATCCTGCGTTCGTCTACCGGCTATTCCTCGTCGGGTACGACCGGTCTCAGGCGGATCTCAATGCGCCGGTTTCTCTTGCGGCCTTCCTCGGTGTCGTTCGTGTCCCTGGGATGGTGCTCGCTGAAGGAAACTGCGCGCAGGCGCTTCACGTCGATTCCGGAGCCTTCAAACAACCTGACGACCGAGGCGGCCCGGGCCGCCGCGAGCTCCCAGTTGCTGGGATACCGATCGGTGAGACCGGGGCCGATCGGGACGTTGTCTGTGTGTCCGCCGACGATGATCTCATACGGAGTCTTGTTGAGCTGCGCCGACACCCTGAGCAGCACGTCCTGCCCTGTCTTGTCGATCTTTGCCGAGCCGGAGGCGAAGAGTATTTCCTGCGCCACGTCGACGCTCAGCCCGTCGCGAATCTGTCGGATCTCGATCTGCCCTTCCGCCAGCTCGTTCTTGAGGTTCGCCACCAGGCCGTCGTACGTAGACTTCAGCCGCGCGGCCTCTTGACTCTGCCTGACCGTCTCGGCCTTCTGTTTGTCGAGCTCCATGCCGAGGGTCCCCATCTCGCTGTTCAGTTGCTGGATCTGATCTCCCAGCCGCGCCTTCTCGGCGTCCAGCGCCTCGATGTCCCCCTGCAGGTTCGCCCGGTCGGCCTCGAGGGCCACCTTCTCCGCTTTGAGGATCTCACTTTCCTTTTTGGACTCCTCCTGCAGCGCCCGGCTCTGCTCGGCAACCTGGTCCCGTTCCTGCAGCGCCGTTTCGTATTTTCCGCTCGACACGCAGGCCGCCGACAGTGCCACCAGAGCGATGGCGCCCAGAACCAGCGTTCGGCCGCCCATCGACGCGTCAGACCGGGTGATGTTCGGTTGGCTATTCATATCGCCGTCCTCCCCCGGAAGCGAGCCGTTCCCGGCGGGCGCTTCCCTTACGAGAACCGTTTCACTGTTCCGTTCGAGATGATCGAGCATTTTCTTTCGAGACGATTGAGCGCTCCGGCGACGCGGGGGGTGATGAGAAGTGTTCATTTGAGACCCGGCGTCCCACCCAGTGAAGGCGCCAGACTCTACCACCGAAGATCCAGTCAAGCAAATCACTCGAACTGGGAAATAGCCCAGAACAACGCCGCGCGCCGCACCCCGTAGCCAACTTGCTCACCCTTGACCCGATTCGGGAGGCCCCCTACCCTGTGTGGGGCA
>JAPUIN010000359.1 GCA_027297005.1 Acidobacteriota bacterium | reverse complement strand
TCCCGAGCTGTCGGTGACCACGAACCCGTCGCCCTCCGCGTTGACGGAAATATCAATGTTGCCGCCGTGGGAGACATCGTCGTTGATGAGATCGAGAAGCTCCTGGACCGAGGTCAGGCCATTCAGGTCATAGGTGTAGCTCGCGCCACTGGTGTCGTCGATCCTCAGATCGTCGCCGGCCCCGAGCCGGATCCCCAGGCCGTCCCCGAGGGTCGCCAGCTGGGTGGCTCCACCGATGGTCCGGAGGACCGATCCCTCGAGAGTACCGGTCGCGGTGCCGAGAATGCCGAGCTCCGAGGCGGTCACTCCGCCGGCGACCTCTTCGACCGTGAGGTCTCCGCCCCCGCTGTCCTCGAGCACGAGGCCGCGCCCGGTGTAGGTGTGGGAAGTTCCCGCCACGGCGGCGGTGACGTCGAGCCCTAGAGCGCCTATGGCGCGGATCACGTCGCCGAGGGTGACGGCCGTGGACAGATCCACCACCGCGGACTGGCCTCCGCCGTCCGTGATCCGGACCGAGCCGCGGGCGACTCCGGTGCCGCCGTTCAGCTCGTCGAGCTCCGTCTCCTCATCCACGAAGCCACCTCCTAGCTCGATGGACAGGGTCCCGGCCCCCACCGGAGTGGAGTCCGCGGTGGCGAAGCCGCCGGAGGTGTACTGGCTGGCCCGGGCGAGCTGCGCCACCCGAAAGCTGTAGGCGCCGGGCGGCACCCCGGCCCGAGCGCCGGCCACCAGCGCATCGGGGCTCGAGGAATTGACGTTCACGGCGCTGAAGGTGTCGGGGAGGGTGAGTCGGGCGGCGCTCTGCTGAAGAGTCAGCAGGCGAGCCGAGAGATCCAGGAAGGCGGTCTGCTTCTGCTGGGCGATCTGGACCTGGCCCTGAACCAGAAGGACCGGGCGTCGCTCGAGGGAGAGGATCTCCCTGATGAGTCTCGAGGTGTCGAGGCCTGACACCAAACCGTCGATGCTGATCATTTCAAACTGCTTCCACTGCTAAACCTACCTCTTCCAGAAGCAACCCCACGGGGCTCACCCTCTCACTCCCAGGGGCAGGTCAGCGTGGAGAGACCCGCTCCGGCAAGGATCAGGCGCGATCGTCGAGGAGCATTCCTCGAATCTCTGCGAAGTGCTCCCGAAACGTCAGAAGCCGTTCCGGCGGAATGCTCCTGATCACTTCATCGGACTCCAGATCCACGATCTGAATGATCAAGTCCTGGCCATCTCCGGAGACCTGGAACCGGATCCCGCGGCTTGACGAGAGACCGCGATTCAGCTCCTCGGTGACCGCCTCCAGGGCCGAGGGCCCCACCGGCTCCTCGGTCTTCGGGGCCGGGTCGCGGGCCTCGGTCACCGGGCGCGCGGACGCGCCACGCCCTTCCCCCCGAACCTGCGCTGAGCTCGCGACGAGCCCGACCAGGGACTCGGCGATGGAATTCGTGGTCATGCCGTTCATGGCTGACTGTCCTTAGGGCTGGGCACCGCTCCGGGCCTCATGGGCCCGGAGCGATGCCAACTTCACTCTCTCGACTATCCGAGCAAGGTCAGAACCGACTGCGAGATCAGATTCGACTGGGCGAGAACGGCGATTCCCGCCTGATAGAGGATCTGATTCCGCGTGAAGGCGGTCGTCTCTGCCGCAAAGTCGAGATCCCGGATCCTGGACTCGGCCGCGGTCAGGTTCTCGATCGCCACCGCGAGGGACGCGATGTTCGTGTCCACCGTGTGGGCCTGGAATGCCCCCAGGTACGCCCTCGTGTCGGAAACCTCGTTGATGGCGGAATCCAGGATCCCGAGCGCGTTCTTCGCGTTCGTATCGAGGTCGTTCAACCCTCCGGAAACCAGAGACGAGAGGAACCCGCCAATCGTGACGGTGGATCCGGCCATGCCGTTGATGGTCCGCGATGCCTCCCCGAGGAAAGAGGAGTGAACGCTGGAGATCCCGATCTGCTCGCGGTCACTGGCCGCTGACGACTGGTTGAGCTGGAAGACGAGCCCCGAGTTCTTGACGGTGAAGGTGTAGGTTCCGGCCGCGGTACCGTCCACGACCCGGATATCCCCGGTGAAGACATCCGAGACCACCCGGACCTTGTTCCCGGCCGCATCGAAACTGATACCGTTCAGACTACCGGCCACATCCTGGCCCTCGTCGTTCGCGATCCCATCCGTGGTATCCATGCCGCCACCGGCATTCAACGTGCCGCTCACGACCTCGACCGAAACCGCCTCCGCGGAGCCATATTCGACGCTGTACAGTGTTCCGGCCGAGGCGTAGATCCCGGTATCCGCCGTGTAGATGTTGATGGCGTCATTGAACTGGGCGAGCGTGAAACTACTCGCGATCGAGATGTCCTGCGTTCCTCCTTCTCCGGTGACCCGGACGATGGCCGCGCTCGCCCCGGCCCCCCCATACGCGCTTCCCCCCGCGAACAGCTCGGCCTGGCTCGCGATCTGCGTCACCGCGAGCGAGAACTGCTGCTGACTCTGGCTGTCGAAGATCACGTTCTGCACGTTGATGTCGCTGATCGCGGCGGCCTGCGAGAGTACCTTGATCCCCGAACTTCCGTCGAGGAGCTTGCGGGTGGCGAACTTGGTGGTCTGGGCGATTCGATCGATGGAGCGGATCGCATTGTCGATGGAGTCCTGCTCGGCATCGATCTGCTCGGCATCGTTCCCGCCGGTGTTCATGGCGAAGATCACCGACTCGCGGATTCCGAGCAGGAGTGAGTTCACCTCGTCGAGCGCAGCCTCGGTGGTCCCGATCAGGTTGGACGCACCCTGGGAATTCTCGAGCGCCTGCTTCATGCCGCGGATCTGGGCCCGCAGCTGCTCGGAGATGACGAGCCCCGAAGGATCGTCCGAAGCACGGTTGATCCGGAGCCCGGTGGAGAGTCGCTCCAGTGACTTCTGCTGCGCCTGGTCGGACTGACGCAAGAGGCGCAGAGCAGTCACAGATGGAATGTTGGTATTGATTCGAAGACCCATGCGAAATCCTCCTTGATTTCTTCGTCTTGCCGTCTGTCCTTAGACGGCGCCCCGCCGTACTTCGACGTCGAGGTCTTCCCTGAATGTTCAACGCAGTGTCGATGGCGTCCTCTGCGTTACGGGGGTGCCCGACTCCTTCCTGTCCATATCGCAACAGAGACGCGCGTGACCGCAGCCTGGAGTCGGCGGGGAAGCCCTGGGCCACAGTTCGGGTGGTGTGCTGGATATTCCGCACCCGGGCAGAGCCCGGGCGGGAGGCCATGAGATCTATCGGCGGGGGCTTGAGCGATTCTTTTGGAGAATCTGGAAGTCGCTGTATACAGCTACGGGCAAGTCACTTACGGGGCGACAATCTTTGTCTACTGCAACAGCGAGATCACCGACTGCGGGATCGCGTTCGCCTGGGCGAGCAC
>JAPUIN010000358.1 GCA_027297005.1 Acidobacteriota bacterium | reverse complement strand
TGGACGTCGTAGGCGCTGCCGCTCATGTAGGCGCCGGACCGCTTGCCGGGACGGGGGTAGGCGTCCATCCAGCGGGCGTTGAACCCTCGCCGCACGACATCGACGTATTCCTCCCCCATCGGCGCGAACGCGGCGAGCGTGATCGCCTTCCCCTCGTCGAGTGAGAACTTGCGATCGAGCTCGATCAACGGCGGGTAGACGTCGTAGTAACGCAGATCGTCGATCCCCAGCATCCGCGCGCGCAGTCTGAAGTAGCGGTGCAGGATGTCGAGGTTCCCGTTGGTCTCGGCGATCAGCGTGCGGTAGACCGCCTCCGGAATGTTGGCGTGGTCGATCGCCGACAGCAACGAGTTGCCGTAACTGCGCACCCCCACCCGGAAGTGGTGCGCGTTCACCGCGGCGTTCAACATCGTGCCGACCGTGCGCTCGTACTTCTTCCACGCGCCCCAGTAGGCGTCGAACACCTTCTTGCGATCATCGCGGTTCGCGGCCTGCCGGTGCTTGACGTATCCGGCCTGATCGAGGCGCGCCTCGGTGCCGTCGGACAGCGTGATCGTCGGCCAGTCGATCTCGGCGTTGGCGAGGGTGGAGTAGATCTCCGAAGGCGCCCGGGTGATGTTGCCGGTCGCGGCGATGACGCTCTCCCCCTCCTCCGATAGCTTGTGCTTCGCCTGCCGCAGCGTGTTCTCGATGTAGAAGCGGTAGTCGTTCAGGCGCGGCTCTGCCTTCAGGAAGCCGGTCAGCCTCTTCTCGCCGATCGCCAGCAACTCCGGGTCGAGGAAGCTGGCCGCTTCGGAATATTTCGTGAACAGCAGCCCCGCCGCCTGCCGGCGGCCGAGCGCTTTCTGTACGCGAGTGTCCTGATCCGATCCCATGCCGGCATAGGTGTAGAAACGGGACAGCTGCTTGCGCGTGGCGGCCATCCGTTCCATGCAGGCCGCGAGCCTCTTGGCGCTCTCCCCCAGACGCCCCTTGCATTCACTGATCGTCCCGATGTCGCTCCTGATCGAAGCCTTCGCCTTCTCCCAGTCGCCGAGCGAAGCGTAGAGATCCTCGAGCCTCCAGGTATCCGCGACCCGCTCACCGCCCGCCGTGGTCGCGGCGACGACCTGAGCGGTCGCAGCGCTGCCTTGAGCGGTTGCAGCGCCGCCCTGAGTGGCCGCGACGAGCAGGCCGCAGAGTGTGATCGTGAGCAGGCTTTCCCTGCGCAGAATGATCAAGGGGTCTCCTCCCGATTCAGTTGTGATCTGCGCGAACGCCCCCGTTCGCGGACTCTATTATGCCCCGAACCGTCCCGGTCGTCTCCCGCGGATCACGCTCTGCTCAGGGGCAGGGGAAGGTGTTCGTCCGCTCGTTCCCGAGGCTGTCCTGCCCCAGGGACGATTCGGTCGCACCCGATTTGCCAGTGACGAGGTAGCCAACGATCGCTCCCGGGGGGGGGATGAACGGATCGCTCCAGACAGTCTGGCGCAGGGCGCAGAACCGGTCGGCGTTGGCCGAAGCGGGATCCTGGGTGTAGGCGCCGGTGGTCCGCAGCACTTCGAGATCGAACCGGTACAGGTTGAACTTGTTGAACCCCCGATCGTCCTGCCAGGAGACGCTCGTCGGCTCGACCCCCGTGAACAGCAGCAGGCCGTCGTCCAGGTCGCAGAGATCCCCTTCCGAATCGGCATCGCTGTCCACCTGTTCGGGGTTCGCAAGATCGACGCAGTTGTCGCAGGCATCGCCGATCCCGTCGCCGTCGATGTCGCTCTGACCGAGGTTCGCAATCGCGATGCAGTTGTCGCACGGATCGCCGACGCCATCGCCATCCTGATCCTCCTGTGACGGGTTGGGGATCAGGGGACAGTTGTCGACGCTGTCGGGAGGACCGTCGCCATCGGAATCGGTCAACCCGGTCAACTGACCGCCGCCCAGGGCGTAGGCGATCCCACCCGAGCCGAGGGCGTTGAAAACGGCGTCGGGGAATCCATCCCCGTCGACGTCCCCTCCGGGCGTGACGGTGTAGGCGGTCTCGCTGAACTCGGAAAGCACCAGCGTGATCGGGTACCCGGCTGTGGCCGGGTCGTCGAGGATCGCGCCGAAGTCGCGAAGCAGCGGCGGTGCGAAGAAAAGGGCATTCCCATAGAGGATGAATAACTCGACGTCGGGATCGGCCAGCCTCTCCGGCCCGCCGATCAGCAGGTCGTCGTATCGATCATCATTGAGGTTTGTCGCCTGGTTGGTGTCGCCGATGATGGCGCGAGCCCCCTGATCGGTGAACCGCACCACTCCCTCCGGGTCGGTCGCCAGGTCGAAGCTCGCGCCGCGCAGGTGGGGCCCGCCCCGGAAGACGTAGGTCGCGCCGTCAAAGTTATTGAACCCGGCCGCGCCGACGATCGGATCGTCGATCCCGTCGCCGTCGAGATCCCCCGCGCTGACATCCTCTCCCAGGTAGTTGCTCTGGTCAGCCCCGTAGGCGGTGAACCGATCCTCCGGGGGCGCAGTCAGGAGATCGATCACCGTCCCCGCTTCGAACGGTCCGAACAGAACGTCCACCTCGCCCGCGGCCGAGCGCGAGTTCCCCGGCCCGTCCCCGGCGCCCGATCCGACCGGGGCGAACAGTTGCGCCGAGGCGACGAGCAGATCCATCGAGCCGTCGCCGTCGAAGTCCCCCCCCGCCGCCTGTTATCCGAAGCGATCGGACGGGTCACGACCGTGCACGGTCAGCGCAGCCGACGAGACGGAGAGGATTGCACCGGCCGTGAATGCCGCTCCCCCCCCCTCGATCAGGTAGAAAGTGCCGGCACCGGTCCGCGTTCCGTCCGGACCTCCGGCATCGGTCGCCGCGGTCAGGATGTCGTTCACCCCGTCGCCA
>JAPUIN010000357.1 GCA_027297005.1 Acidobacteriota bacterium | reverse complement strand
CCGATTCCGGCCGGACCGATCGTGATTCTGGGCCTTGCGTACCTCGCGGCCCTCGGGACCTTTCTCGTAAGCCCCGTGCGGGCGCAGGCCGGGGGCTCCGTCGGCTTCACGCTTCGCACGATTGAGAATCAGGCCGGCGTGCGCGTCGTCATCGAGTTCACGCAACGACCAAGGTATGAGATCCGGCGTTCCGGAAGAAAAATCATTTTCGCCATCGACGAGAGCCGGGTCGTCTCGCCATTCAAGAAGAGGCGATACGATAGCGATATCCTCGAGCGGATCAGATTTTCGGGTGGCGCCTCCAACGCCGAGCTGATCTTCTACACCGGAGACGAGTTCGAAACCTTCTCCTCGTTCGAAATGGGGGAGCCGTTCCGGGTCGTCATCGATTTGAGACGGCGCCGGGGACCGCCGAGCGCTATCGGTATTCCAGCGCCCCGCCGGCCCGGGGCCGAACGAACCGACGGGGAGACGCCCGGCCTGGGCTTCCCGGAACCCGGCGACGCGGATGAGGGGGGTCGATCATTCGGCGAGCCGCGCATCCCGACCGTGGCCCGCGGTGTGCCGCCCGAGGAGGAGTTCGTCGTCGTGATCGACCCCGGGCATGGAGGGGAGGACACCGGGGCGCGCGGGCCGACCGGGTTGGTGGAGAAGTTCGTCACCCTCGACATCGCCCGCCGACTGCGCGACATGCTGTCGAACGAGATGGACGCGGTGGTGATTCTCACGCGCGAAAACGATCGACCGATCTCGCTTGACGACAGGACGGCGATCGCCAACCACAATCGCGCCGACCTCTTCGTCAGCATTCACGCGAACGCCTCGCGGCGCCACAGGGCCCGCGGCGCAGAGACCTACTTTCTTTCGTATCAGGCGACCGACGACGCGGCGCGCGCGGTCGCCGCGATCGAGAACAACACGATCGGGCTCGATGAGGGCGTTTCGCGCCAGGACGGGCTCGAACTGATCCTGTGGGACATCGCCCAGTCGGCCTTCCTGCGCGAGTCGAGCGAGCTGGCCGAGGTGATCCAGGATAACCTGAACGACACGCTCGGGATCGCCAACCGCGGCATCAAGCAGGCCCCTTTCAAGGTCCTCATGGGCGCCACCATGCCGGCCGTGCTGATCGAGGTCGCCTTCATCACCAATGCCAATGAGGAGCGACGGTTGCGGGATCCGGTCTTCAAGGACCGTCTCGCGCAGTCGATCCATGACAGCATCGCGCGCTACCACCAGAGGTACATGAAGCAGCGCCGCCGCTGATAAGGTTCTTTCATGGAGACGAAGAAGCTCGTCCTCATCTCGGCGGCCATCGTCGTGGCTGTCGTGCTGCTGTTCGCCCTCGTCACCAGTTCGGGTTCCGGCGAGGAGACCCTGACCGCCGACGTTTCGTTGCGCGAGCCGCTCGGAACAGACGGTGAGGAGCCGATCGCCGAAGAGGAGGTCCTGGACGAGGACGGCGGTTCCACCGTCACCGAGACGGCGGTGGAGGAGCCGCCGCCTCTGCAGGACAGATCGTTCCTCTCCGAGGGGAACCGGCGCACCGTGGTGCTCTTCTTCCAGAAAGCCGACAGCGACCTCCTGGCGACGGAACGACGCCGCATCTTCCTGACCGCATCCCCCGCGGATCAGGCGAAGCAGATCATCGTCGCGCTGATCAACGGGCCGAACCGGGACGATCTCCTGCCGACCCTCCCTCCCGAGACCCGCGTTCTGAGCCTGTTCATCGATCGGTTCAAGACCGCCTACGTCGACCTGAGTGACGAGGTCGTTTCCCTCCATCCGGGAGGCAGCGCCGCCGAGCTCGCGACGGTCTTCTCGGTGGTCAACTCGCTCACCTACAACCTCGATACGATTAGACGGGTGCGGATCCTCGTGGGGGGCGAGGAGCGGGAGACCCTCAAGAGCCACCTGGATCTCACCCGTGACTACAACCAGGACATGTCGATCGTGGACAGGGGCCGGTGACCGCCGAACATCCGCATGGAATCGGCGTCTTCGATTCGGGCATCGGCGGTCTCACCGTCTTCAAGGCGTTGCGCGACGTTCTGCCCCCCGCGGAGAACCTGCTTTACCTCGGCGACACCGCGCGCGTCCCGTACGGTACCAAGTCGGCCGCGACCATTCGCCGTTACGCGCTGGAGGGGGCGCGCTTCCTCGTGGCGCGGGGGATCAAGGCGCTGGTGATCGCCTGCAACACGATGTCGGCCCTCGCGATCGAAGAGCTGAAGAAGAGGATGCGCATCCCGATCGTCGGGGTCATTGAGCCGGGAGCCGCGGCGGCGAGCCGGGCCTCGCGCTCGGGACGGATCGGCGTCATCGGCACCGCGGCGACCATAGGCAGCGGTGCGTACACGGAAGCGATCAGGCGGCATCGAGCGGATGCCCGGGTCACAGGGCGCGCCTGCCCGTTGTTCGTGCCGCTGGCGGAGGAGGGTTGGGTGGATAATGAGGTCGCCCGTTCCACGGCGCGCGCCTACCTCGGTAGCCTGAACGGGATCGACGCTCTGGTGCTGGGGTGCACGCACTATCCGCTCCTCGAACGGGTCATCGGCGAGGAGATCGGGCCGGGAGTCACGCTCGTCGATTCGGCGAAGGCGACGGCGGCCGCGGTCCGCGAATGTCTCGAATCGAACGGCCTGCTCGCGGGGGCTGGCGGGAATCCGGGCGAGGATCACTTCTTCGTGACCGATTCGTCGGAGCGCTTTCATGAGGTTGGCTCTCGGTTTCTGGGTCGCGCGCTGGCGCGGCTCGAGCTCGTGAGCCTCGAGTTCAGAGACGGGAGACTGGGGGAGGGATGATGCAGCGCCTTGACGGCAGGACCGAGAAGGAGATGCGGCCCATCGAGATCGCGACGGGCGTCAACATGTATGCCGAGGGTTCGGCGCTGATCAAGATCGGCAACACACATGTCCACTGCACAGCCAGCATGGAGGAACGGGTGCCGTCGTTCCTTCGCGAGACCGGCCAGGGATGGATCACCGCCGAGTACGGGATGCTCCCGCGGGCGACCAATCAGCGCACCCAGCGTGAGGTCACCAGGGGGCGCGCCTCCGGGCGCACGCAGGAGATCCAGCGGTTGATCGGGCGGTCGCTCCGATCGGTGAGCGATCTGAAGGCGCTCGGCCCGCGCACGTTCTGGATCGACTGCGATGTCATCCAGGCCGACGGCGGGACGAGGACGGCGGCGATCACCGGCGCCTTCGTGGCGCTGGTCCTGGCGCTCGGGAAGGCCCGGAGCAAAGGCCTGCTGGGGAGAAGCCCATTGCGCGGCATGGTGGCCGCCACCTCGGTCGGGGTCCTCGACGGCACCCCCTGCCTCGATCTCGCCTATGCCGAGGACTCGCAGGCGGACGTCGATATGAACATCGTCTCCACCGACACCGGAGCGTTCGTCGAGATTCAGGGGACCGGCGAAAAGGTGCCGTTTACCCGCAAGGAGTTGGACGCGCTGCTCGATCTGGCGGCGCTGGGAACGGCCAGGCTTTTTGACGCCCAGCGTGAGGTGCTCCGCGACATTCTTCCCGCGCTGCTGCCGCGTCCCTGAACGGGAGCGGCTCAAACGTGATGACCGGCCCCCGCATCCTCCTTGCGACGTTCAATCCCGGCAAGATGTGTGAGATCCTTCCGTTTCTCGACGGCCTCGGGTTGACGGTGGTGACGCTTCGCGATTGCGGCATCGAGGCGCCGTTCTTGGAGAGCGGCGCGACCTACGAGGAGAACGCCCGCGCCAAGGCGCAGCACTACGCGCGGATCGCCGGATGTCCCGCCGTGGCCGACGATTCGGGGATCGAGGTCGACGCGCTCGGCGGTCGGCCCGGCCCGCTCTCGGCGCGCTACGGTGGGGAAGGGCTGGACGATGCGGGTCGCCGCGGGCTGATGCTGAAGGAGCTGACGGGGGTCGAGGAGGCACGACGCACCGGGCGCTACGTCGCCGTGGCGGCGATCGCACGGCCGGACGGAGCGTCCCACCTGTTCCGGGGCGTCTGCGAGGGTCGCATCCTGACCGCGGAGCGCGGCGAGGAGGGGTTCGGCTACGACCCGCTGTTCTACTACCCGCCGATCGAAGCGACCTTCGCCGATATCACGCAGGAGAAGAAAGAGAGCGTGTCGCATCGGGGGCGGGCGTTCCGGCAGCTGGCGAAATTTCTCGGGATGGCAGCGGGTCGCCATTTCTTGGCCGGCCGTGGCCAGGCACCCTAGCGGATGACGAACTCAACCTTGTCCGACACGGGTTTGCCACGCACTCGGTCGAAGACGGAGATGGTGATCACGTACTCCCCCTCGAGCCACTCCTTCAACGGCACCGCGTACCCCTGCACCTGCGCACGCGAGTCCTGCACCTGGTAGCTTCCCAGGTTCACCAGGGTGCCGTCCTTCTGCCGGTGGCGGAAGGTGTAGAGCACATCCAGCCGCGGACTCCCGATCTCCGGGTCGATACCGGGGGAGTAAATCTGGAAATAGAGATTCAGCTCGTCGTCGCGATGGAAGATGTTGTCGGGCTGAGGCACCAGGAGGAACCGGCCGAGGCGGAACGGCCGTCCCGCCCCGACAAAATGCTCCTGCGGCTCCAGCGTCGACGCGAGCGTCACCGTCGACAGCATGAGCTCCTCGCCGGTCAGGTCGGGGATCACGACATCCTTCCGGTACGCTGCGATCTTCCCGCTGACCCGATCCTCGACCCCCAGGACAAGCTGGTAGCGGCCGGGGGGGAAGCCGCCGGTCGCCTGGAAGATCAGCAGGTCGCTCGGCCCGGCCTCGGCGTTCGTCGGGCTCCCGGCGAAGGCACTGTCGCTCGCGAGGGGGTAGGTGTCCTCGGGATTGTCCTTGTTGACCAGCTTTCCGAATACGCCGACGTCCGGAACCGAGACGCCGTCCTGATCTCGATACTGCACCGAGGCGCTCTTGATGCCGACGGTGAGAGTGGAGAAGGTCCTCTCGTCCTCCGATTTGTAGAAATCCATCCGCGAGTCCATCGGGATCGTGCCGTAGAACTCGCGCGAGAAGATGATGTCCTGGAACATCTCCTCCTCACCCGGCGGCAGCTGCTGCAGGCGTCCGTAGATGAACATCGTCTGCATCTCCCCCTGGCTCAGCGGAACGCCCTGATCCAGCAGGATCGGGTCGCGCCCGGGGCGGTAATAACGGCCGTCGGCGGTCAGCTTCACCCTGTTGAAGCGCAGCCCGCGGGCCACGTCGGAATCGAGAGTCGGGCTGGTGCTCAGCACGAACTCGCCGCTCGCATCCTTGGCGAACGCAACGACCGTGTTGGGACGCAGATCGGGAAACGGCGGATTGCGATAGGACCAGGTGATGACGCCGCGATGCCCTTTCCCGACCGCATCGGTCACGACGTCATCGGGCGGGCCAACGAGGATGTAAATCTTCCCCATGTCGGTCTTCCACCCCGGCTTGGAGGTGTGACTGAACTTGCGCTCCGATTCGAAGACGCGACGTTCAAACCGATCGCGGAACTCGTTCTCGCGCGTCGCCGGGATCACATCGCGCCGCTGCCAGAACCAGTCGATGAAGTTGCGCCGGTCGAGCTCGTTGTCGAGCGACTTATACGCCTTCACCTCCTGCTTGGAGGTGAGGTAGCGGACCGGTCCCTGGTACCAGTCCTTGGTCGGCCGATCGAAGTTGATCGGCCGCATGCGCTTCGCCTCGGCCTCGGCCGGCAGGAAGAAGAAAACCAGGAGTGACAGGAACAGGAGCATCAGCAGCAGGAACGCCAGCGACAGTGCCCAGCGCGACACCTCGAGCTGATCGTGAACCCTCTGGCCGTCGG
This sequence comes from Acidobacteriota bacterium, assembly GCA_027297005.1. The sequence goes on along the minus strand of JAPUIN010000357.1, from coordinate 778 downwards.
CGCGGGCGGTGGCGGCCGCCTGCATCGTTTGGATTGCTGAAAATCGGTTCGCTTGGCATGTTGTTGTAAACACGGATATTATAACAGACTGTCCGGCGGGCTCCCGACACCGGGCAGCACTGCGCGCGGCGTTGCGGCAGCACGCGGGGTGGCCGGATCCAGCGGCGCCGCAGGCCCGGATCGATCCTGTGTCGCAATCCGCTGAGAGTCAAGGAGAACGATTGAATCCACGCGAACGTCTGAAGGAGCTGATCCAGGAGAAATGCGTCCTGCACGGTGACTTCGTCCTCGCCTCGGGGCAGAGATCGAAGGTCTTCTTCGACTGCAAGCGGGCGACGCTCGATCCCGAGGGGGTCCACCTCATCGCCACGCTGATCCTTGAGACCCTCGATCGCATCGCCGTGGACGACGGTCGCCCCATCGACGCGATCGGCGGACCGACGATCGGCGCCGATCCGATCGTCGGCCATGTCGCGGGACTGTCGTGGGAGCAGGCGGTGAAATCGACCGGATCCGGCAGCGAAACGGGCGCGCCCCGCCCGCTACGCGCCTTCCTGGTCCGCAAGGCGATGAAGGATCACGGAACACAGCGCGTGATCGAGAACGACATCCCACGCGGAGCGCGCGTCGCGATGGTCGAGGACGTCGTCACGACCGGCGGCTCCACGCTGCAGGCGATCCGACAGGTCGAGGAGGCCGGGCTCGAGGTGGCCGTGGTTCTCGCCGTCATCGACCGCGAGCAGGGGGGCGCCAAAACGTTGACGGGCTACCGCTACTA